>JBLNAU010000163.1:0-2654 GCA_050259515.1 Syntrophothermus sp. | reverse complement strand
ATGCCACCCAGCAGGAAATTGCCCAGCTTTGCTTCGAGGCCAAGAAATATGGCTTTGCCTCTGTGTGTGTGAATCCCACCTGGGTGAGTCTGTGTGCACAGCTGCTGCAGGGCTCGCCGGTGAAAGTCTGTACGGTGATAGGGTTTCCCCTTGGAGCGACCTCTTCCGAGGCCAAGGCCTTCGAGACTGAGACCGCCATCCGCCAGGGAGCGACCGAGATCGACATGGTCATCAACATCGGCGCGTTAAAGGCGCGCGATCTGGACACCGTTGCCAGGGATATCCGCGGCGTGGTGAAAGTGGCTCATGCCCATGGAATTATTGTGAAAGTGATCATTGAGACAGTTCTATTGACGGATGAAGAAAAGACCATTGCGTCCATGATCTCCAAGGAGGCGGGTGCTGACTTTGTTAAAACATCCACCGGTTTTGCGGGTGG
This sequence comes from Syntrophothermus sp., assembly GCA_050259515.1. Classification (GTDB taxonomy): domain Bacteria; phylum Chloroflexota; class Anaerolineae; order Anaerolineales; family Villigracilaceae; genus Defluviilinea. The sequence continues at coordinate 2,215 of JBLNAU010000163.1, read as the reverse complement.
CGGTGCGACGGTCCATGATGTGGAATTGATGCGCAAGGCAGTCGGTCCCCAGATGGGCGTGAAGGCTTCCGGCGGAGTGCGCACCTATGAGGACGCGGCCAGCATGATCAAAGCCGGGGCGACCCGCATCGGCGCGAGCGCGGGCGTTAAGATCATCCAGGGGCCGTCTGCCGGGAAAGAAGCTTCACCGTCCAGGGGTTATTAGAATCAATAAGCATGGCAGTTTTCAGGTCTAAAGCGAGCCTGTTATAGGAGCAACCTATGTTGATAGCAAAAGTGATCGGCACAACGGTCTCAACGATCAAGGATGAAAAACTTAATGGGCGCAAATTATTGATCCTACGCCAGGCGGATGAGACCGGCGCAGTATCCGGCAGGCCCTATGTGGCGGTGGATACCGTGGATGCGGGCATCGGCGATCTCGTCCTCACCGCGGCAGGCTCCTCCGCACGCCAGACCGATATCACCAAGGATACGCCTGTGGACGCGGTCATCATGTCGATCATCGATTCGCTTGAAGTGGACGGCAAGGTGGTTTTTAGAAAGTCATAGACGAAAGGAAAAAACATGGCTGTAGATCCTGCGTTGATTGCTCTTGGAATGGTCGAGACAAAAGGACTCGTCGGTGCGATTGAAGCTGCCGATGCAATGGTCAAGGCTGCAAATGTGGTCCTGATCGGCTCCGAGTATGTGGGCGGCGGATTCGTGACCGTCATGGTGCGTGGGGATGTCGGCGCGGTCAAGGCCGCCACGGATGCCGGTGCCGCGGCTGCACGCCGGGTGGGTGAGCTGGTCTCGGTCCATGTCATCCCGCGCCCGCACGGGGATGTGGAGACGATCCTGCCGCAAAATACCCGCGGCAACTTTGGCGGCCGTTCCAAGTAGGGTGTAGATGCCGAAACAGTTTTACACCGAGAAGGATATCGAAGATCTCTTCCACAGCGGGGTTAAGACCCTGCAGGTCACGGATGAGATTGTGCTGACCGAGCTGGCCTATGAAAGGGCGCGAAGCCTGGGATTGCGACTGCTCACCGACAGCCCGGACAATCCGCCCGCCGCGCCGGTCCGTCCGTATCTTTCAGATGGATCGACGAATCGTCCGAAGGCGGAAGCGGGTTCTGTTTCCCGGGCGGTTTCCCAGCCTCCACCGTCCGCGCCGGACACCAGCGCCATCGAACAGCGGATCCGCTCTGCGGTCATTGCCAGGCTCGGCAATCAAGTGGACGCGAAATTGCTGGATAACATCATCCACCGGGTGGTGGAAAGCACAGGGTTGAAATAATGTTATTTGGCAGAGTGAAAGGCACGGCGATCTGCACGATCAAATACCGCGGCACCGAGGGCGTGAAGCTGCTTGTGGTCCAGCCGTTGAACAAGCGCCTGGAACCGATCGGCACCCTTCAAGTGGCTGCCGACGTGGTTCATGCAGGGCCTGGGGATCTATGCGTGATGGTCCGCTCGCGTGAAGCGGCCCTTGCCATGCGGGATGAAAAGTTCGTGCCGATCGATCTGGCCCTGGTAGGTATTGTGGATGAATTGGAAGTGAAGCCGGATGGCTCCTTCGATTATAGCCTGCGGGCCGGGCATAATTCGTTCACGTAATGATTTGACAACAAGGTTTAGAAATGATTTTAGGCAAAGTCGTTGGGACGATCGTTACCACCATCAGCCACCCGCACTACAAGAATCGCCGGCTGCTGGTGGTCCAGCCGCTGGTCATGGACGGAGACACACCCGAGCCGAACGAGGATTTTATCGCCCTGGATAACACCCAGGCCGGGATCGGTGACACGGTGCTGGTCAACCGCGAAGGCAACGGCGCACGCCAGGTATTGAAGATCCCGGATGGGGCGGTCATCTCCGTCATCGTGGGGATTGTAGATTCCGTTTATGTCGAAGGGTAGGAATTCCTGATCATTGCCCGGAATAATTCAGGATCAGCAAGCTTCTAAACGTTAAATCATTCACCCTGCGCTGGGTGCTTCGCCAGTCTCTTTCCACTGCCAGGCCTGTGTATGCCCCCCATTTCTGGAAATAGGGATGATTGAGTTTTTTGGTAAACAGGCCATGGTTCTCGAGAAGTAGATCCTTCAGGATCTGGGATTGCTGTTTCAATTCGGCGATTCGCTGGACCACTCCCAACCGGGATAATAGTTCCATGCGATGAAACCATTGCATCCATTGACAGTCGGACAGCACATTCATTTCCGGTGCA
>JBLNAU010000162.1:0-3767 GCA_050259515.1 Syntrophothermus sp. | reverse complement strand
GACCAGTAATGCCATCAAGGGGAACTGCGGCTCAGCGGGAGCGTTCTCCCCAGCGTTGTAAATCCACGAGGAATAAATGTGACCTTCGAGATGATTGACACCGATGATAGGCTTGTTCATCCCAAGCGCCAGCCCCTTGGCTGCGTTCATTCCGACGACCAGCGAGCCGGCCAGGCCGGGTCCGCGCGTTACCGCGATCGCGTCGATATCCTTGAGCGTCAGGTTTGTCCGGGCAAGCGTCTGCTCCATCACCGGGACAATGCTGAGTACATGCTGGCGGGAAGCCACTTCAGGGAACACGCCGCCATAGCGGGCGTGAATATCCATCTGCGAGGCAACGGTTGAGGCAAGCAGAGAGCGTCCGTTTTCGAGGACGGCGCAGGCGGTCTCATCACAGGAGGTTTCAATGGCTAAAATACGGGCAGGTTTTAAGTAAGTCATAAGTAAGTTTTGAGCAGGATTGCGAGGAGATTACTCACCTGCGCTGTACCGGACGCAGTGCGGCGCCTGCCGCTTCTTAGGCTCATCGCAATGACACAATTAAGATTTTTTCCACTTCTTCATCGGTAAAACAAAATCGTAGGGGAATTCAGCCAGGAGCTCGATCTTACCATCCGGGCGGACCCAGTACGTATCTTCAATGCGGAAGCCCATGCCTTTGTCCGGATAATATAGGCCGGGCTCGATGGTAATGACCACGCCGGGTTTCAGGATATTATCCTCATCCGACAGCGTGAGCGAGGATGCCGGACGCTCATGGATGTTCAGTCCAACTCCATGTCCCAGGGAATGGACATATCCATCCAGCGGCGATTTTGTACTGAGCTGGGTCTTGTGTCCCTTGGACTCAAAATATTCACAGGTCATGCGCTGGTAATCGATAAAGGAGGCGTTCAGGTCCAGGTTTTCGACAACTTTATCGTAGATCTCCTGCACCTGGTCATACAGGGCCTGCGATTCGGGCGTAGCGTAGCCCAAACTCCAGGTGCGGGTGAAATCATAGAAATATCCACCGCCCTTTTCGGCCGGGAAGATATCGAAGACGATCGTCTTACCCAGGGTCATCAGATCGGCTGGGTTGCCGGTGGAGTGAGGCACCCCTGCGTCGCGCCCAATGGCAAAGATGACGCCTTCCACATCCACCGCGCCGCGCTCGGCCAGCCACAGGGCGATCCTGCCCTTCACATCGGCGATCGTCAGCGGACTGCCATCCTCCTTCAGCAGCACCTCATCATCACGGACCTCGCAGGACGATAGATAATCCCAGACACTTTGGACAACGGTGGTTGTCACCGCACCCATCTGGCGAATGCGGGCCACTTCCACATCCTCCTTGGTCTCCATGGCGCGCATGAGTGTGGAATCACCCAACCCCTCGCCGATAAACTCCACCTCCGGCATCTGCTGGACAAGTCTGGTCAGGATGCCGAACATCAAGGAAAGCTCCACCTTTCCGTAGACCGCCACGCGGCCGCCGGAAAGCCCATATTCCTCCAAGATCTTTTTGAACCTTAACGCGTTTGCCAGGACGCGGTCGCCATCTGCCTGTGCTTCAAAATCAGCCACAGGGAACTCGCTGAAGGAGACGGTTTTCAATCCGCTTTTGGCAGCTTCATCCCGCTCCATATCGTTGTAGAACAGAACCGGTTCCTTGCCGGCCTTTTTGATCAGGAGCGCGCCGCTTACATGGCCGCCGCCCACAAAATAATACATCGCCGGGTTGAGTTCGGCATCACCAAAGATAAGCAGGGCATCCAGATTGCGAGCCTGCATCAGGGCATCAAGGTCTGATTTCATTCATTCTCCGAGAATAGAGATTTGAGAGTAGAGAGCAGGGATTCGTCCCGTAAAACGGTGCGCGGATCGAACAGTATTCTATCATTTTCTATCCGTGCAACGACCGGTGGATCTGCTTCGCGAAGTTTTTTCAAGTATTTATCGGGGGACCCGACCTGAAGAGCAAGTACGAATGTCGCCATACATTCCTCCGGCAGGCTGCCGCCGCCAACGGTGGATTCGGAGCTAAATACATCGCCCTGCCCCAGCTGATCCCGCCACGACTCGGCTCGGGCCTTGAGCTGGTCGAGAGGACAGGCCATCATCTTCCAAATCGGGACTTCGCGCTCTGCTTCATCTTTCAGATAGTGGAGTAGTGTGGCTGTCAGGCCGACAAGACAGGTATTGTCGGCGCGGACGGCGCGGGCCAGGGGATGTTTTCGGATCTTGTCGATCAATTCTTTTCTACCGAGGATGATCCCTGACTGCGGACCCCCGAGCAGCTTATCGCCTGAGAAGCACACCAGGTCCACACTGGCAGCCAGGGATTCCTGCACGGTGGGCTCATGAGCAAGGCCATATTTCGCGGTATCGAGCAAAGCACCCGAGCCCAGGTCATCTACGACGATCACGCCTGCCTGGTGGGCGACATCTACAATCTCTTTGAGTTCAGGCTCTTCTGTGAAGCCGACGATCTTGAAATTGCTGCGATGCGCGCGCATGACAAGAGCAGCCGGTTCTTCCAGGGCTTCCTGATAGTCAGACAGCCGGACCTTATTGGTGGCTCCGATCTCGACCAGTTTTGCGCCCGACTGCTTCATCACATCCGGGACGCGGAAGCCGCCACCGATCTCGACCAGCTGCGTACGCGAGATAACCACGCGCTTTTTGCTGGCCAATGCCGAAAGTACCAGCAGCACAGCCGAGGCATTATTATTCACAACGACCGCAGCTTCAGCGCCGGTCAGTTTCTGCAAAACCGCTTCTGCATGGATCAAACGGGAACCGCGCTGTCCCTTCTCCAGGTCAAATTCCAGTATGGAGTAATCTTCTGCCACATCCTTCATTGCCTGGATGGCTGCCGCGGAGAGCGGCGAACGCCCGAGATTGGTATGAAGGATCACCCCGGTGGCATTGATGACCGGTCGCAGCGTGGGTAGGGTCCAGGAGGAGAGATGAGCACCAGCCCGAGCCAGGATCGCGTCGAGGGACGGCAGGCCCGCATCCGGCGTGGTCTTGAACCGGACGCGAATTTCGTCCAGGGTCGTCCGCAGCGCGTCCAGCGTCAACGGCCGGCCATAGACCCGGATGAGGAAGTCCGCTTGTTGTAGTAATTGTTCAACCGAGGGAAGATCACGAAGGCTGGTCATCATAAGGGACCGGCGGCTTCCAGTGCGCTTTTTCACGCAGACGAATCAAGTATTCGATCGCAAAAAGGCCGGCAGCCAGGCCGACAATCAGGTACACCGTAACGAGACGGCCCAATTGCAGCCAGGCCAGGGTCGCCGCATAAATGCCGAACCACAAAGCCTGGCGGACGATCACGTTGGCTTCGGCCGGTTTTTCCCCGGGAAAGCGGCGATGGAAAAGGTAGACGATCGGCAGAACGGTGCCGGAAATCGCCATCAGGGTCAGGAAAAAGAAGGCCCAGCGCGGCCAGACGTACGGCAGAGTTTGGGTGATGATGTAATACAGTCCCCCCCAGCCAACGATCATGAGCAGGAGAGATGACAGGGCTACGTGTTTGAAGCGAATGGGTCCATCCATTGCGGGAATTATACCCGGTGTAACCATGGCGGCTGGGACATAAACGCCCCAGGAGGGCAGCTTTTAAGCCCGGAACAGGCAGGGACATCCCTGCCTGTTCCGGGTAGATTTCGTCAAATGCAGAAAGGATCCCGTCTCACGACTTGATTTTCTTTTTTGCCTCTTCCACCACTTCCACCACTTCGGGCAGGTCCATGCCAAGCTCGCGCAGCTTCTCGACGGTG
>JBLNAU010000161.1:0-10569 GCA_050259515.1 Syntrophothermus sp. | reverse complement strand
GGTCTTGTTCGACCAGTAATATGCGATCCCCGGCAGATGACATACATTCACTCTCACTTATTTTTTGTTCTCTGCACCAGGATTGTAACACTTTTACGCATAAATTTGGCTTCCCTGACTGACCGTGCTATACTTGCCAATATCTATCCGAAACATCATAATTTAATAGGCAACCCATGACTCTCAGGGCACTCAAAAACGATTTCAAGCCCGATATCCTGCTCCCGAGTATCACGGCAGGTCTTGTAGCCGGCATTATCACCATCAGTATTGAAATCTCGCTGGCAGCGTTGATTTTTTCAGGGCACCTGGAACAGTTTCTGGCAGGTGGGATCGGCCTTATGCTGTTCGGTGCGTTCGCGGTAGGGGTCACGGTTACCTTGACAACCTCCCTGCCCGGCATGATGGCACTTCCCCAGGATACACCTGCCGCCATTATGGGATTGGTTGCAGCAGCGATCGGTACCAGTATGGCAGGGGATGCTCCTCAGTCGGTGTACGCCACCATCGTTGCAGCCATCTCAATCACCTCACTTCTGTCAGCGATTTTCTTCCTGGGTCTGGGCTGGTTTAAAGCCAGCGGATTCGTACGCTATATACCCTACCCGGTTGTAGGCGGTTTCCTGGCCGGGACGGGGTATCTTCTCAGTAAGGGGGCGTTCGGGGTGATGGTCGATGTGCCGCTTACCTTTGCCAGCCTGCCCCTATTGTTTACGCCTGCCAATCTGATCATCTGGCTGCCCGGTGTCCTCTTTGCGATTACGCTCCTGCTCTTACTCAGGCGCTGGAATCATTTCTTGATTACACCCGGCGCGCTGATCATTGCCAGCCTGATCTTTTTTGGTTATCTGCTGGTTGCCGGCATTCCCATCAGTGAGGCAGCGGGCCGCGGCTGGTTGTTGGGTCCTTTCCCATCCGGTGGGCTGTATCAGCCTCTCCGTCTTTCCTCTCTGGGTCTGATTCATTGGGCGGTCATCCTTCAGAACGCAGATAAGATCGCTGCGATCCTTGTCCTGAGCGTCATCGCATTGTTGCTCAATGCCAGTGCCCTCGAAGTAACGGTAAAACAGGATGTTGATCTTAACCGCGAGCTCCAGGCGGCAGGCTGGGCAAACCTGGTCGGCGGCCTGGGAGGAAGCTCCGTGGGATATCAAACGCTGGGACTATCGGTGCTGTCGCATCGTCTCGGAGCGAAAAGTCGTCTCGTGAACCTGATCTCGGGGCTGCTCTGTGGATTGACACTTTTCTTTGGCGCATCCCTGGTCTCCTATTTTCCCCGACCCGTCCTGGGTGGCATGATCCTTTTCCTGGGTCTGTCATTCCTTGCGGAATGGCTGATTGACGCCCGCAGGGCCCTTCCATTCCTGGACTATATACTGGTCTGGGTGATCCTGGCCATTATCGCAACCGTAGGCTTTTTGGAGGGAGTTGCAGCAGGCATTTTGATCGCCGCGATCCTGTTCGTGATCAGCTACAGCCGGGTCAATGCCATCCAAACCACACTCGACGGTTCGATCTATCACAGCAAGGTGGATCGTCCCAAGGCCCACCGGGATATCCTGCACCAGCATGGAGCAAAAATCCTAATCCTGCGCTTACAGGGATATATCTTCTTCGGCAGCATCCAGAGCATTCTCGAGCGAGTGCGGCTTCGCATCCGTGATCAGGCATCGGCGCCCCTGGAGTACCTGATCCTTGATTTTCAGCGTGTCACACGGCTGGATTCATCCGCGGTTTTTGGCATCACCCGCCTGAAACAATTGGCGGAAGCAAACCGGATCCTGATGGTATGGACCCAGATTGCTCCTGAGATCATACAGCAAATGGAACGCGGCGGGCTGCACGACCAGTCCGATGATCGTTTTCTTTTCCAAAAAGCGCTCGATGAAGGTGTGGAATGGTGTGAGAATCAAATCCTTGCCATGGAGGGCATACCCGACCAGCTCGGCGTTATTGAACGGATCGAAACACAGTTACAACAGGCTTTCCCCAACCTTAAAGAGGTTGCCCAGTTGATGAAATACCTGGAGCGCAGAAAGGTGCAAATGGGCGAATACCTGATGAGGCAGGATGACCCGTCGGAGGAGATGTACTTTGTGGAATCCGGCCAGGTAACCGTGGAGCTGGAATTACCCAATGGACGCCGTGTTCGATTGCGCAGTATCAGCAGTGGAGCGACGGTGGGCGAAATGGGCATCTATCTGGGAGATACGCGAACGGCATCGGTTGTGGCATCGCGTCCCAGCACGGTATACCGCCTCTCCCACCAGGCACTGGAAGAGATGCGTGAAAAAGACCCGGAGATCGCAGCTCTCTTCCATGAGTGGATCGCCCGTCTGCTTGCCGAACGCATTGCCGATAACAACCGCATGTTCGAAGCTCTCATGGATTAATCGGTACTGCTGCTTTCATAACTCTATCCAGCTGGCTGTGTTTTATCCGTCAAAGACGATTGTGCCGATCTTTTGACAATCCTATGGAGGGGATTCCGTGAAGCCGATCCATAAAGTTAAGGCTCGCCGCTTCATCCCGGTTGTGACCCTGGGTCTCATCCTGGGGGCCATTGACCTGCCCACGATCATTTCCTTTGCCATTCTTATTTATTCAGGGGAGCTGGCTCCCTTCGCCGGAGCAGGAATTGGCATGATCCTCTTCGGCGGGTTGATCCTTCAGTTAATGGCTGCCCTGACAAGCTCCGTACCAGGCATGATGAGCGGCCCTCAGGACAGCCCGGCCGCCATCCTGGGGGTGATGGCAGCTGCAGTCCTTGGACAGATTTCAACCTCCTCCCCTGAGACAAAATTTGTCACCGTAGCCCTGATGGTGATGGTTACCTCCATTCTATCGGGGTTGTTTTTTCTCGTTATCGGTGGATTTAAACTGGGCCGCTTTGTGCGTTTTATCCCCTACCCGGTGGTCGGAGGGTTCATTGCCGGCACCGGGCTTCTTCTCATCCAGGGGGCACTGGCAGTCATGGTGGGCACATCACCCGGGATGGCGAACCTTTCGTTGTTTCTTACTCCGGAAAGCCTGGTGCGCTGGGTGCCCAGCGCCATTCTGGGGGTCGTCCTGGTCTGGGGAACTCGTCGTTTTCAACATTTCCTCACCATTCCCGTGATCTTTACCGTCACGATCCTTCTTTTCTATTTCACTGCGTGGGCGAGTGGAGCCAGTCTCTCCGGGCTTCACGCAGGCGGATGGCTTCTGGGTCCCTTTCCGAAAGGAAGTCTTTGGATGCCACTGGACCCAGCGATTCTGAATCAGGTCAATTGGGATGCCATCCTCCAACAGGCAAGCAATATTGCCGCCATTGCCCTGATCAGCCTGGTGGCGATGCTGCTGAATTCCAATGCTCTGGAACTGATCGCCCGGGAGGATGTCGATTTGAACCGGGAGCTGATGACGACCGGACTGGCAAATATCCTCGGCGGGCTGGCAGGCAGCACCGTTGGCTATCATTACCTTGGTTTTCCCGCAGTCTCCTTCCGTATGAACATCCACAGCCGCTGGACTGCCCTCAGCTCGGCACTGGTCACGATTCTTGTATTGCTGTTTGGCGCGTCGCTGCTTTCGCTGGTCCCCACCCTGATCACCGGTGGCGTGCTTTTCTTTCTGGGGTTTACGTTCCTCATCGAATGGCTGTACGACGCATGGTTTCAGCTGCCGCGTACTGATTACCTTCTGGTTGTATTCATCCTGCTCGTTGTGGCCATTTTTGGCATCCTTCAGGGTGTGGGCACCGGCCTTGCCATTGCCATCATTCTATTCGTGATCAATTACAGTCATATCGATATCGTCAAGGATTCACTGAATGGTTTTTCCTACCAAAGCAGCGCCGAGCGGCCCGTCGAACACAGACAATTAATTAAGCAGTCAGGGGAACAGATCGAGATCCTGCGGCTTCATGGATTTGTCTTTTTTGGTACTTCGCAGGGTCTGGTCCAGCGGCTAAACAAACGGTTAAAAGACTCAAAACGTGTCGCGCTTCGCTTCCTTATTCTCGATTTTCAGCATGTTTCTGCACTGGATACCTCTGCTGTATTCAGTTTTGTCCGTTTGAAACAGCTTGCCGAGGCCCATCGATTTCACTTGATCCTGACGGATGTCAACAAACAAATGAGAGATCAACTCGAACGGGCAGGGGTTAAGGAGGGTGAAAAATGGGTCCGCTTTTCGTCCAGCATGGATTACGGCATGGAATGGGCTGAATCAAAGCTGCTGCTGGAGGAGGGCGGCTCCTCGATCATCCGCGCCAGTTCCTTGCGCGCCCAGCTTAGGAAACTGCTGCCCACAGAGGAGCGCCGGGAAAAGTTTATGTCCTACCTGGAAAGGCTGGAAGTACAGGAATATCACATCGTGATCCAGAGGGGAGACCCGCCTGATTCAATGTACTTTATCGATTCGGGCCAGTTGACCACACGCCTTGAGATCGCCCACGGGAAGTTCATTCGCTTAAGGACACAGGGAGGCGGGACCATGGTGGGCGAAATGGGTCTCTATCTTAGACAGGCCCGCACTGCCACCGTCGTGGCAGATCAACCCAGCGTCTTATACTGTCTTACCCTGGACGCGTATAACAAAATGATGCAGGAGGATCCCGACCTGGCCTTCCAGCTCCATCAATGGATCGGCAGTGTCCTCTCGCTCCGCCTCGCCGAGAACAACCATACCCTGGAGGCACTGCTCAGTTGATTCATGGGATTCCTTAAAAAAAACAACCGCAGGAAAGAATATTCCCTGCGGTTAAATCGTTGCAGAACTCTAGAGTTTAAATACCGGATACGATTTCCCGGTGACAATCCCGCGATGGTTGGTGATGGACTTTTGCGGGCCAAACCCGGCCAGAGCCTGTTCCTGCTCCGGAGAGAGGGCGCCCAGCTGGCGGAGGATCTCGATAGCCACCGCCGGGCGGACCCGGTTGCTGGACTCGAGCTCCATTCCCATCCTGGAGGCATCTCCATCCGAGACTTTGAGCGCGATCCCCAGCCCGGGGGAGTCGGCGCCTCTTGAACCGGGCAGCAGGCCGATGATCTGGTAGCCCTCCGCCCCGCGCTTGCAGACGATCCGGCCATTGCCTGTTTTCATCAGCTGTTCATCGAACTCGCCATAACCGCTGACCATCTCCGGGTAGGCAGTCATCGCAGAGGTGATCTTGCGACAGGCCTGAGCGCGTTCTTCAGGAAGCTCGCGCGGGTCGCACATGCGGGCAAATCCCAACGCCGCGTTGGATAACGGGACCGCAAAATTTGGAGCTGAACAACCGTCGGTGCCAAGCTGCACCTGGTCAACCGGAATTTTGCACATGGCGGCGAAGGTGGCAAGAATATCCTTTTGGACGGGATGATCGAGAGCAAGATAATTTTCCAGCGGAAGCCCTCGCATTTTGGCGTGAGCCAGCATGGCGGTATGTTTGCCCGAACAATTGTTGTGATTCGTGGTCGGCTTTTGATCGTGAACGATCAGGGATTTCAGCTCAGCCACATCACCAGGTAAATGTGTGCCACACTGCAGGTTATCTTCTTTAATTCCGATTTTTTCCTGGAGCTGGCGGACCGCCTGGACGTGCATGTCACTGCCCTCATGCGAGGCGCAGGAAAGAGCCAGCTCGCGCGGTGTAAACCCAAAATACTCGACGCCACCACGTTCCACAAAAGGCAACACTTGGAATGGCTTGGCGCTGGAGCGTAAAAAAGCGACCATTTGCGGGTCGCCATAGGATGCAATCAATTTTCCGTTCGAGTCGACAACAGCGATCGAACCATAGTGGACGGACTCCACGATCTGTCCACGGGTTACGACAAACACAGGCTCAGGATTCACTGTTCCTCCAGGATCTGCCGTGATGCCGGAAGATAGTGGCGGATGTAATAATGCTGCAGCCCGTATCGCAGGCGATTCAAATATTGCCTCTGCCGCGCCACAGGCACCTTGAAATCCTTCAGGACCTGGTCGGCAAGCTTGTCGGTGGCCGGCACGGCAGGCTTCTTCTTGCCAAGCTTATCCACCTTGTCGTAGATACGCTTAAGGATGTCGACCTCGCTTCGGACAACCTGCTGGTTGACAACGCCGCCGCGTCCACTGACGATGGTATAGCCTTTATATTCCGGCTCCAAAAGTACTTTCAGGGTCTCGATCCATTGCGGAAGATCGGCATTTGCCAGGAAGGGAGGCTGGCCTTTTAGCACTGCATCCCCGACGAAGATCACCTTTTCCGCCGGTAAATGGACCCAGATGGCACCCGACGACGGGCCTGGCCGGCTCTCCAGGTGGATGGGTGTATCACTCCAATGGATCGTCATGCGATCCATGAAGGAGATTTCCGGCGGCGCCCAGCGCACACTTCCCAGCCCGGCAATGGCTTCCCAGTTGGCACCAGTTTCATCGCCCTGGGCCTTGAATGTGGTGGGGCGGTTGCGGAAGGCCTGGGCCGTCTTCTCATGGGCGATGATCGTGCAGTCCATGGCTCGCACGCCCAGGGTCCGGTCCGGATGGGCATCCAGGTTGATCAGGACGCGCTCCGGGCCATTGCCCATGCCCATCAGTGAAGCGCGCCAGGCGCGGCCATCTTCAGGCGAGGGCGGCGCGTCGATCTGGATCAATCCGCGGGTTTGGGTAATCACACCCAGCGTCACACCCAGGTACCTATCTTCGATGTAAACATTCTCTGCAATCGCATCCATTGAAAAACTTCGCTCCTGTTAAGGTGACTGAATCTTTATTCGGGATCACCCGCCAATTGTTGCTGTTGTTCCTGTGTTGCTCTTGGGAAGGTGAAGTGGAACGCCGCGCCTTTGCCAGGCTCGCTCTCCACCCAGATCCTTCCACCATGTCCGAGCACGGCCAGGCGGCAGAAGGCAAGTCCAATTCCCAGGCCGCCGGGTCTGCTATTCCCATGCAGCCGTGTAAATTTATTGAAAATATGTTCCTGTTCGGCAGCCGGAATACCAGGGCCATTATCCTTCACCCACATGTGGATCACGCTGTCTTCTTCCCGGGCACCGACTTCGATCCTGCCACCTGCCGGGCTGAATTTGCTGGCGTTCTCCATGAGATTGATGAGCACACGGCGCGCCATATCCTCATCCACCCAGACCGGGGCGAGCGTGTCCGGAAGATCGGAGGCAAGTACCTGATGCCGTCCGGAGGTCACAGGCGTTACATCCCGGATGGCGTTTTGAATCAACGCCATGGTATCCACCACTTTTTGATCGGCAACCGGCTGGCCGGATTCCAGCCTGCTGACATCGAGCAGGGAGCTGACCAGCCGCTGAATGCGGTCCGTGGAGTTTTCAGCGATCTTCAAGATCGATTCAACCGTCTCCCTGTCATCCTCAGGAACCATGCTGTAGAGCACATCCAGGCTGGAGACAATATTTGCCAGCGGAGAGCGCAGATCATGGTAGATCATCGCCGTCAGGTCGTTCCGCAGGATATCCAGTTCCTTGCGTTCGGTAATATCTCGCAGGATCCACTGGATTGAATCCGCTTCATCGAACTCCACCCGCCGGGCATGGACTTCGACCGGCAGCGTCGTGTCCTCCCTGTGGAGGGTGGACTCATAGGAGCAGGTTCGGTTCTCACGCAATGTCTCGAACATGGCGCCGGTACGATCCCAGTCCACATCATGCAACTGGTCGATCCGCAAATTGTGCAATTGCTCGCCTGTGTAGCCGGTCAACAACACCGCCTGGCGGTTGGCTTCCACAATGTTCCCGCCCCAGTCGGTGATCAACATGGGATCGATGCTGTCTTCGAACAGCTCACGGTAGCGCTGGTGTGCGGCCTGAAGCTTTTCGAACAGCTGGGCATTCTGGATCGTTGTGCCGGCCAGGCCCCCGATCCCTGTCATCACCAGCAGGGCATCCGGGTCAAAGGAATTGGACATCGGGTTGATCGCCTCGATGATCCCGATCACGCCCAGCGGGGACTGAATCGGTGCAACAACCAGAGACCGGATGACCACGCCCCCAAACTGGTCTGCGTCGCTAAAGCTTTTTTCCTGGCTGATATTGGGTACCACGATCCCGCGCCCATCGCGGGCCGCTGTGGCGACAATGCCATCCCCCAGCCTGACCGTGCGTCCAATGATATTGCCGGCGTTATGCCCGGCCGCGGCGCGATAGATAAGCTGGTCGCCTTCGATCATGCCGATCGCGGCAGTCTCCACCTGGAGCGCCTGTACGGTCTGGATCAGAATGCGCTGAAAGACATCGTCCATGCGCAGGGAGGCGTTCATTGCCGAAGCGCCTTCAGCCAGCGCGGTCATGACACGCGCCTGGCGCTGGCTTTCCGTATACAGCCGTGCATTCAATACGGCAATACCGGCCTGGTCGGCAATGGCCTGCATCAGGTCAAATTGTTCATTTGAAAACACATTGGGTTTGGCATGGACCAGGGTAAGAACCCCCACCAGCATCTCACGCGCCAGCAGCGGCACACAGATCGCCGACTTCGCCCCTGATTTATCGAGGGCATCATCCGGGCGCATGAGCCAGCGCTCATCCTTGCTCGTATCCGGAACCAGCACCCCCTTGCGGTGGCGGATCACCCAGCCAGCCAGCCCACGCTCGGTGGTCTCACGGAGCTGCTGCGTGGTGTGCTCCAGGATTTGTTTACCATAAACGATGGTGGCATCCACGGCCTTGCCGGAGTCATCCAGTACGACGATGCTGCAGCGCTCGCCGCCTACATTCTGGAGCGCCTCGTTCAGGACGCGCTGAAGCACAGTTCGCAGGTCGAGCGCAGTTGCCACCTCGCGGCTGACATGAAACAGTAGTTCGAGCAGGGCCCTGGTACGATCTTGTTCCTGTGGCAGTGACATAGATTCCTACAATATGGTGTTTCCGCTTCCTTTGCGAATAATACCACGCAGCGGAGAGAACGGGTAAAGTATAGCACAACGGGGTGGGGATGGGGTTCATCGGGCTGTTCGTGCGGTAGAATTACGCCCATGTCCCTGGATATCCCCCGAATTAAGGCTCTTTGTTTTGATGTGGACGGCACGCTTAGCGATACGGACGATCAGTATGCCCGCAAAGTGACGCCCTACCTGCCGCGAGGCATTTTCCCCGACCCCGACCAGACAGCCCGGCGAATGGTCATGTGGGCAGAATCCCCTGGCAATGCTCTCCTGGGATATGCAGACAAGATCGGCGTGGATGATGAGATGGGCGCATTCATCGACTGGTTCTCCCGTACCAAACCCAGTACTGCCAAAAACTTTCTCCTGATTCCCGGGGTGGACGAAATGCTGGCTGCATTAAAGGGGCATTACCCGCTGGCCATTGTCAGCGCCCGCCATGAAAAGAGCACCATGCGCTTCCTGGAACAGTTCGACCTGGTGAAGTATTTTGATGCGATCGTCACCGGTCTCTCCGCGCCACATACGAAACCCTTTCCGGACCCCATTTTTCTGGCGGCAAAAAAGATGGGTGTCAAACCGCTCGAATGCCTGATGGTCGGCGATACCACGGTGGATATCCGCGCCGGCAAATCGGCCGGGGCCCAGACAGTTGGTGTATTGTGCGGCTTCGGGGAGGAAAAAGAATTAAAGGAAATGGGGGCGGATTTGATCCTGAGCAACACCCATCAATTGGTGGATGTATTAGGGGTGGCAAAGCCGTAACCCCATCGAGAGTTAGGCGATGCTCCGCAATCGAAAAGCGATCACTTCGCACCAGAGCAGGATCGCCAGCAAAAAAAAGTAAAAAGCAAAGCCTTTCATCCAAAAGCTGGGAATGGCAAGGGCGACCGTAAGCCAGGTGTAAACAGCCAGATTCTTCCAGCGTCCATCTTTGAGAAACACAAAGCCAAGCAGAATCATCGCCGGCATGAGAGTCAGGCCGATCACGACGAAAGAAGAATCGTGCAGGAGCCCATGCCAGGTACGGAGGGGTCTATCCATCGTCTTATCCGTGGAAAAAATCAACCCAATCATGCCGATCCCGGCCAGGACCAACAACCAGATGGAGATCGTTGTCAGCCGGCCGGGCGGCAGCCGCAAGCGAAGCCCTGAGGCGAAGACAGCGATCAAAATTCCGCTGATCACGAAGGTTCCCGTCATGAGCCAGCCAACCGGACCCAGGGCCAGCCCGCTGGGCCAATCCAGGGGTGCCCGGAGAGTCCATCCAATGGAGGTCATGAACTCGTATTCCACGACGGTCAGGAGGGTAATCACCGCGCCCAGCAGCAATGGGCCGAGGATCCCAGCCAGCGACGCCAGCTTGATTTTTTGCTGCTCTTTCATTTTGCGAAATAAAAAGCAATCAATGCAATGGCTGCCGGAAGAGCCTGGATGTAGAGGATGGTGCGTCCCGCAGTGAAACCGCCATAGAGGCCGGCGACAAGCACACAAAGCAGAAAAAATAGAATGACAGGAATTTGTTGACTGGCCAGTCCCCAGATCAATCCTGCTGCCAGAAAACCGTTGTACAGTCCCTGGTTGGCAGCCAGGACTGCAGACGCTCCGGAAAATTCGGGGGTCGTCCTGAAGATTTTTCGCCCGAGTGGACGGTCCCAGAAAAACATTTCGAGCGTGAGGAAGCCGATGTGCAGAAGCGCAACAATTCC
>JBLNAU010000160.1:0-4483 GCA_050259515.1 Syntrophothermus sp. | reverse complement strand
ACGAATTAACCACAGCGACCTAAATGGTGCGAAGGCGCATCGCGACAGCAATGGCAACCGCTAGGTTGCACCGTTGCACTCTGGAGTGTGGTCCCCGAAGGGGGATGGATACTGATTGGAAAGGGATGTTCACAGACTGTTTTAGATTTCTGCCCCAGAATTATACAAACTATGTAGGGGCGGATTCCAACGTCCAGGGATGGACTAGTGCCGCGGTGCCATGGATGGCAAGGAGCGGCCATATCCGCCCGTCTCCCCGACATAGTCCGCTATTACAGGGCGGATATAGAATCCGCCCCTACGGTATTTATCATTTACTTGCCCAGAAAAAATTGTGTTAATTCGTTCCCCCCATGCCACCATCGGGGCTTGGTATACCGATATGGAGAGGCTTGCTGAGATGCCGGTGGGCAGCCTTACCGTAACGAATAGCTTGCAGTTCTGCAGCTATGGAAAGAGCGATTTCTTGCGGTTGTCTACCGCCGATGTTTAGCCCAACTGGAGAGTGAAGGACGGAAAGATCGATAGCGTCGCCCAACTCTTCGCTAAGCCGTGCGGCAATGAAGTCATGCTTTTTACGTGAGGCTAAGAGGCCTATGTAGCAGGGCTGCCAACCTGCCCTATATATTGCATCCAATATAGCGTAGTCCTCCTGGTGAGAAAATCCGGCCACCAGCACGTAGGCTCCTGCATCAGACCGTCCTTGCTCGATCATTACCTGAAAGTGCGCCGCATGGAAATCACCATTGCTTACTCGCCAGCCCAGACTCTTCATCAGACCGGACAGGGCGCTGCCGACATGACCCATACCCATGATATATACCATCGGTGCAGCTGGGAGATACTCGTAGAACAGGGTGATCATCCCGCCGCAGACCATATCCAGACTGACAGCCGGTCCGCCCGGTTCTCCCGAAAGGTCATAGCACTCCAGCCCATGTTGTTCCCGGTTCATCAGTTCCCGGGCTTTCGCTGTCGCCATGGATTCCAATTCGCCGCCGCCAATGGTTCCGGAGATGTACCCCTGATTGTCCAGCAACATCTTACCTCCCACCGTTGATGGCCCTTGCCCCTTTTTATCTACCACGGTTATCAGCATGCCCGGGCACCCCTCCCGGTCCATACGGCAGATTTCTTCCCAAATATGTTGCATAGTCGTTACCTCTCCCCCGAGTTTATTCAGAGTAGTTCTCAAGCAAGCCAGCGTAGTCTCCCAGAGTATCTACATCCCTCATGATACCAGGGTCTGATACCTCCATATATATGCGGGCTTTGTCCCGCAGATACTCACGAAGAGAAGAATAGGGGCCTCCGGCAATTTCGGGGATAAGTCGGCTGGATAGTAGGATAGGATGACCGGGGCGCCCTTGAAAAGTAGGTATAACAATGGGGCCCCGACGGGAAGCCAAAGCCCGGTAAGTGTCGGCCTTGATCAGGGGATAGTCGGCCGGGCACAGGAAGAATCTATCGGATACAACCTCGCCGATCCCCTGGCGGATCGAGCTAAACATGCCCTGGTGATAGTTTTTGTTATAAACCAGCATGATCCGGGACTGCCACGCCAGATGCTCTGTGAGATCTTCTATTCGGCACCCGCCTACCACGATGACCCGCGAACATACTGTTAACATTGATTGCAGGCAGGCGGATATTATGGTAGCTTTATTCCAGGGAAGCAGGAGCTTGTTGATCCCTGTACGTGATGAACAGCCAGCTGCAAGAACGACTCCTTCAATGCTCATGATGGTACATCTTGAGCTGGAGCCTCACCGTGCCGCAAGACGGATTGAATGGACTGCCGGATCTCCTGATAACTGGTGCAACGGCATATATTCGATTGCAACCATTCATCGATGGTTTCATCACTGGCATCCGGGTGGATATCGATGAGGCCTTGGCTGTTCATGATAAAGCCTGGCGTGCAGTAGCCGCATTGGAAGGCGAAGTTTTTCACAAAGGCCTCCTGGAGGGGAGTATGGTTATATCCCTCGATGGTGGTCACTTTATGTCCTATGGCTTCAACCGCCAACATAAGGCAGGATTTGATCGGCCAGCCGTCCACCAAAACAGTACAGGCGCCGCAGTCACCGTTTTCGCAGCCGGGTTTGGCCCCGGTGAGTCCCAATCTTTCTCGCAGGACAAAGAGCAGGGTATCAGCTGCTCGAAACTGTGCTTTTCTCAATTCACCATTTACATTCAGTTCAATCATCCCTTCGCCTATCAACTGGATCATACTGATCCCTCCAATTCCGACATAATACTGGTCATCAATTGCTTGAGTATAAACCGCCGATACGCGGCAGAACCCTCAATGTTGTCCGGTATAGCGGCTGGCAGAGTGGCGATCGCATTCTCTACTCTTGCGTCAAGCGTCTTGCTCCGCTCATTTAGGTGGCCCTCTATTGCGACCGAGCGAAAAGGAAAATCGCACACGCCGCTGAAAGCCATTCGCACAGAATCGTTTATCTTAAGTGCACATATGGTAACCAGGGGATAATTGATCTTGTCCTGTTTGGTTCGCTTGACATGTACATAAGGGCAAGACAGGTATGCAGCATGGGTGAAGACCTGCGCGATAAACTCTCCCCGCTTCAACTGCATACGTTGCTCGAATATCTGATTGATGGGCAGGGTCCGGGTCCCCTCCGGGCCGGTCAATAGGATTTCGCTTTCGGCCAACAGTAGAGGGAGGATTGCCTCTCGATAGATAATCGTGCCGCAAAGGTTGCCCCCCAGAGTCACCTTATTCTGAATGGTGTGGTCAGCCACCCGCGCCCCGGCCATGGCCAGCAGCGGAAAGAGATTGGCCTCATGGATCTCGGTAAGGGTGATCCCGGCGCCAATGATCAAGTAGTCTCTTTGGATCTCCTGCACCCGGCATGCCGGGATGGCTTTGATATCGATGACCGCTCCGGTCCGAATGTTATCCATCCTGGCCATGCTGATTATCTCTGTACCGCCGCCATAGTAAATGGGGTTCTTATTTTGCTGGTCGAGATCGGCAAAAAGTCCAACTGCCTGCTCCCAGGTGTCCGGACGATAGTATTCAAAATCGATAGTTATCATAATCTGCTTTCCTCAACCCTCTGCCAGATCAGTTCAGGATAAACCGGCACCTGGTCGATCGCTACCCCGGCTGCGCGGCTCAGCGCGTTGACCAGAGCGGCATGTATCCCTAAAATACCGTGTTCGGCCAGGCCCCGGGCCCCGCACGGGCCGACCAGATTAGGAGTTTCCACCCAATCTACCAGGTATTCTGGCTCTTCGCCGATACGCAGGACTTTGTATGTCCGCAGACTGGTGTTTTTTAGCTTCTGCACACCATCGTAGATCAGCGCCTCCCGACTGCCCAGACCCAAACCCATGCCCATAGCCCCCATGACCAGCCCCCGGGCTGCAGCGGGATTGAGCAAGCGACCGGCGTCCAAGACAGTTGCCGCCTTAAGTATACGGTAGGTATAATCCGCGGTGTTCAGTTCGACTTCTACTGTCTGGACTCCGGGGGTCAGGTAGGGACCGGGCTTGCCCCGGCCGGTTTCTTTATCCAGCGGAGAGAGGTGCGGCATCACATAGGTGCCCCGCCCGATCACCTGGCTGCCCACGGTGTTCCCATTGGGATATTTATAGCCATGGACCACATCGGCATAGTTGAGAAAGAAGTTGGGATAATCCTTTACATATATCCGTTCCTGATCCAGAGTTAGGTCTTCAGGGGAGCAGCGCAGGGCCATGGCGCTCAGGCTGAGTATTTGACGAATGGCATCATCAGCCGCCTCCTCCACTGCCCGCCCTACCATAAAGGTGGTCATGCTGGCCACGGTCTTCCAGTGATGGGGGCTGGTGCGGGTATTTACACCCATCTCGATATAAATTCGGTCTATATTCATCCGCAAGCGTTCTGCCAGCATCTGAGCAAGCGTGGTTTTGGTAGAAGGACCTATTTCCACCGCACCTACCTGCAGATTTGCACTACCATCTGAATTGAAAGTCACTATAGCCGAGGAAAAGGCATCAGTCGGGGAGTTAGAAGTCTTCCAAAAGCAGGCGGCACCTTTGGCTCTGACCCGGTTATTGCCCAAATCTGTCCGCAGGTTCCCTTCCCACCCTGCCAGTTTGCCAACTTTGGTAATACAGGACGGCAGATCGCCCAGATTGCTAGCGGTGAGATAAACCTGGGTGGGTGAAGTCGAACCCGGGGTGATAGCATTTTTATACCGGAGGGCCAGCGGGTCCATAGCCAGGAGGTCTGCTAGCTTGTCCATCGTTCGTTCAATGGCAAAGGTGAAGGAGGTATGGCCGAAGCCGCGAAAGGAGGTGGCATAAGTATGATTGGTATAAACGCAGTAGGCATCACACCAGACATTTTCCAAGTTATAGGGACCGGTGCAGTTGATAGCCATGGAATCAGCCATGCGCGGACCGGTGTCGGCGTAGGCGCCGGCACCCACTAGAAAGGTGTATTCACCGGCTGTCAAGGTGCCGT
>JBLNAU010000159.1:0-5838 GCA_050259515.1 Syntrophothermus sp. | reverse complement strand
AAAACCTGCCCGTGGCAGCGCCCCCCGTTGTTGAACTTACCCCCACCTGGTGGCCGTGGATGCCCATTGTGCCATTCCGGATTTCAGTCGTAATGGAGTAGGATCTTTTCAAAAAGACGGTTTTATGAGAATCATGTCCGTAGACCACGGTGAAAAGCGGATCGGTCTTGCCCTGAGCGACCCGACTGCGACAATTGCCAGTCCATTGAAGATGATCGAGCATGTCTCGCGCCTGATGGATGCTGCCCAGGTAGCCGCATTGGCACAGGAAAATGAAGTAGGCCTGATCGTGATCGGCCAGTCCTTCGATGAGGAGGGGCGGCCCAACCTTGCCGGTCGGCGTGCGGCCAAATTTGCCCAAGCCTTGAAGGAACAGACCTCCATTCCCATTGAGTTGTGGGATGAATCCTTTAGCACCCAGGATGCCCGCGCAACAAGGATCGAGCTGGGTGTCTCGCGAAAGAAGCGCGGCGGTCACCAGGATTCCCTGGCGGCAGTTGTGATCCTGCAATCGTATTTGGAATCGAATAGACCTGCATCGCACGAATGATGTGAAAAGAAATTGAAACAATCCAACCTGCCTTCCCCTCGTAGTGTCGAAGACACGCAACCGACAAGCATCGTCCGCCCAAAAAGAAGACCGAGCAGGCGCAGATTCATTGCCGCCCTTTTGCCTTTCCTCCTATTGGCCTGTTTGCTTGGGACGATTTTTTATATTCCCTATCGCGCTACACTGGTCTATGGACCGTCCGCTGCCGGGCTGTCCGAGCCGCAGCGGATCCAGTATTCTGCGCTCCTGCTGTGGTATGACCAGCTGCTTACCAGGCCGCGCGACGCAAACGGGCTGGAGCAGACGTTCACCATCAAACAGGGCGAGTCCGTCACCTCAGTAGCCAATGAGCTGGAACTGGTCGGTCTGATCCGGGATGCGGATGCGTTCCGAGCGTACCTGATCTACGCCGGCCTCGATAAAACGATCCAGGCCGGGGAATACAAACTGAGCGCGGCAATGTCCACGATCGACATTGCCCGCAAGATGCAGGACGCCACGCCGGAGGAGGTTAAGTTTGTGATCCTGCCCGGCTGGCGGATGGAGGAGATCGCCGCCTCGCTCCCCACCTCAGGTTTATCCATCTCCCCGGAGGACTTTCTGGCAGCGGCGCGGTCCGCCCATCCCACCTATGACTTTCTGGCTGGGGCCGATACCACGGAAGGATTTCTCTACCCTGATTCCTATAATGTGCCACGGGGAGTGAATGCCGAAGCCCTGGTCAATGGTTTCCTCCGTAATTTTGCCCTGCATCTCTCCCTTGAGCTCCAGAATGGATTCAAGCGCCAGGGATTGAGTGTGTACCAGGCAGTGACCCTGGCGTCCCTGGTCGAACGGGAGTCGATGAAGCAGGAGGAGCAGCCCACCATTGCCTCCGTATACCTCAACCGATTGAAGCAGGGGATGAAGCTGGATGCAGATCCTACCGTGCAATACGCGCTGGGATACAGTCCCTTGCAAAATAGCTGGTGGACCAGCCCGCTGACCCTGATCGACCTGCAGGTGAATTCACCCTATAACACCTATCTCAGCCCGGGTCTGCCTCCCACGCCGATCGCCAGCCCGGGGCTGGACGCGCTGCGGGCGGTCGCATTTCCAGCACAGACGAAATACCTTTATTTCCGCGCCAAATGTGATGGCTCGGGGTACCATGAATTCTCCGAAACCTTTGATGAGCATCTTGCCAACGGTTGTCCATAGCCAGGAGTCTAGCAGCATGACCTATCCCATCCTCGAATTTGACCCTGCCCCTGAAGCTTTTGTTGAGCCATCGAGGATCATTCGGGCTCGTGACCTGCCCGAGCATTGTGTGATCTGCTTTTTCAGAGAAGTGATCGACAAGGTCGTGGCAGAGCAGGATGCCAAAGTGGTGGTCCAGAACCGGTGGGAGGATGGTCCGCATAACATCTATGAGATTTCCCACCGCGGCCGGCGCCTGGCTTTTTTTCATCCGGGTGTAGGTGCGCCGATCGCGGCCGGTCTGTTCGAGGAAGCGATCGCGTTTGGCTGTAGGAAGTTCATCGCCTGTGGCGGATGCGGTGTGCTGGAAAAGGAGATTGCCGTCGGTCACTTGATCGTGGTATCCGGGGCGATCCGGGATGAGGGCGTTTCCTATCATTACCTTCCCGCGGGTCGTGAAGTTACAGCGAATACGAACGGAGTCGATGCACTGGTCAACACCATGAGCGAACGCGGGATCCCCTACCGGGTGGGGAAAACATGGACCACCGACGCTCCATACCGGGAAACCGTTAATAAAATCCAGAAGCGTCGCGAAGAGGGTTGCCTGACCGTGGAAATGGAAAGCGCCTCCCTGATCGCAGTCGCCCAGTTTCGCAATGTCATCTTCGGACAGGCCCTGTATGGCGGGGACGACTTGAGCGGCACGGAGTGGGATCACCGCCACTGGCAATCCAGAAGTGACATCCGGGAAAATCTATTCTGGCTGTGTGCCGATGCATGTCTTTCCATGTAAAGAACCTGTCTCCTATGAAAAAGCCAAAATCTGACATCCCTCCAGGGGTGGTTGAGATAGAGAGTAGGGCGTACAAGCAAGCTGGAAACATTATGTTCTTCCGGGTGATGGATTGTCTTCTCGACGGTCGGTGGGTTGGCCAACGCGCTTATGATGAAGATGGCAACCTGCGGGTCGAGACGCCGATCAAGGATGGTCATAAACACGGGCGTGAATATATTTGGAATGAGACAGGCTCCCTGGAATCCGTTGAACCTTTTTTCGAAGGGAAACAGCACGGGCTCGCAAAGCAATATGGACGAAAAGGAAAGGTCATTGGCACGTACCGCTTTACCCACGGAACAGGCTATGATATCTGGCGCTGGGAGCAGGAGGATGGATCCACCTATATCTCAGAGATTTTTCGTGTACAGGATGGATCGCTGGATGGCTTCGAATGGTGGCTGAATGAGGATCAACGCTCGATCTGGCATGAACGACACTGGCAGCAGGGCAGCTTTCATGGCATTGAGAGAATGTGGAATATCCAAAAACGGCTGAAGAGAGGCTATCCCAAATACTGGGTCAATAACCAGTCGGTTCGTAAAAGTGATTATTTGAAGGCTGCCGAAAAAGATAAGTCCTTGCCAAAATACCGGAAGAGTGAGAATCAACCTCGGCGAAAATTCCCGGCCGAAATTGAAAAAATCCTTGAACAGTAAGCTGTTTGTTAATCCAAGTGATGAAGATTAAAAAGTTGTGGAGTGACCAGTACTATCACTCCACAACTTTTTTAGCTTTTTGATCAGATCGAGGTTTTCAATTTAGGGAACGATATAGACCTGTCTTCTAAACAAGAAAGTTCCTGCAATCACCATCAGCAGACCTATCATGGCCAAAACGAATCCCTGCAGGATCACCGGGGCAAGCATCTGGCTCGCCACGGCACTGGCTGTCTCGCCGATGGTAGGGGCAAGCATGGAGGGCAGGAAAACCGCTCCCTGGGTCCGGATCAGGAACTGCAGAATCCAACCCATCATCGGAGAGCCGACCAGGGCAATCAATGCCGCCAGTGCTCCCGTAACCATCAACGGCCAGCCCCACCAGATCAACAGATCCCGCAGACTTCGCACGGCAAAGACTGCGATGGCAAGCAGGAGAAGAAAGAGAAAGAAAGGGGAGAACACGATGCCGGACCGCACCCACTGTAATTTCAGACGGGGATCATTGGGTGTGCCGCTCTCCGTACCCGGGACCAGGGCAATCTCATTCGGGAACGTGGCGGTGACGGCCTGCAGCTGTGACTGGATAAATGGCGCAAGCATTCCCATGGCCTCCTGAGGGGGTTTGCATAAGGCAATATTTCCATTGAGCAGACCGAGTCCCATCTGTGTGAGCTGATCCAGGGTACAGTCCGGTTGGGTATTGAGAAATTCCTGAACGACGTTGACACCACCCGCGCCGGTCAGCCTGGCTTTGATTGGCAGAAGAGAGATTACAACCGAGTTGCTTTTGAAGTTCAGATAATCGAACGTCGAGTCCAGGGCCTGGTCGGTCATTGCCCGCAATTCCTCCGGTGGCAGCAGGGTGGAAATGGTGATCTGCCATTCATCGGTGGATAGTTCTTTGAGAAAGGTGGGCGTGCTCCCATTCTGCGATATAGTGCCTGCCAGGGTGGCCGCCAGGAGAGCGGGCATGCGTTCGTAGAGACGCTGGTTTTCGAACGCCTGTTTGTAGGTTGCTGAATTGAAGGCCAGCCTCTCGATGTTGAATAAGATCAAAACCGGCACACCGGCAAGGATGAAGAGAACGGTGCATAAAGCTGCAAGTGTTTTCAGCATAGGCCGTACACCTCAGGCCTCGCTCACGATATCGATGTAATCTTCCGTGACATGCTTGCCATCGGTGGCATCCAGCAGGGCGAGCAGTTCGTTGGTTAACTGGGCTTTGAGCTCCGCGTCCGTGCGGCTCCAGGTCCGGCTTTTGATCTCCAGGAAATAACCGAGCTCCGGTTCTGTCATCTGGTCGAGATTCACGAAGAACTCCGTATCCTTGTATTTGATCAGCCAGCGCAGGCGATCCTTCTCGATGGCAAATTCCGACCTGGGCTTGAAGTATTCGCGGTAGAAGCGTAACGAATGCATGGCTGGCGCCAGGAAGCGGCTGCGTGAGAGCAGGACATCCTCAAATTTTCCCTCCCGCTTCTGGCCGATGAGGGTCAGCCTGGCGCGCACATTGGAAATGGTGCCCTTAGCATCGTCAATGAAGTCGTCCTCACGGTAGCGAAGACGTCCCTGGGATGGGTCATCAAAGAAGAAGTAGACATCATGTTCCCGGTAATGCCGCCTGCGGATGATCTCGATTTCGGGCTGCATCATGGAGCGGATGATCGGCTCCGTATGGGTAAGCTTGACCTTGACCTGGACTTCGAACGACTCCTGTTCCATCGAACTGCCTAATGCGATCAGCTTCGAAAGAACAGATTGCTCACGCTCGATCAGGAAGGCATCGATCTTGTGTGCAACCTCATTTGCCCGGGCAAGCAGGTCCGCCTCATTGAGCGTGAGCAGGCAGCGGTCGCGCATCAGCCATTTCCCATTGACCATCACGTCGCTGACATCGGTGGATTTACTGGCATAGACGATCTGCGCATACGTATTATCAGGCGAGCGCTTGAAGGAAGGTGCGTTGTGCACGGGAGCGATATCCACCAGGATCAGATCGGCGCGCTTGCCTGCCTCGACGGAGCCGGTCAAATGCCCAATGTGTAATGCCTGGGCACCCAGCCGGGTGGCCATCAACAGAGCCTGGGGGGCGGCCAGGGAGGTGGGGTCATTGGTCACGGCCTTGGCAATGAAGGCCGCCAGGCGCACCTCCTCGAACATATCCAGGTCATTGTTCGATGCAGGACCATCCGTGCCAATCCCTACATTCAATCCTGCCTCGAGCATTTTAACCACCGGCGCAAAACCCGAGGCGAGCTTGAGATTCGAAGAGGGATTATGGGAGACCCCCGCATGCGCATGCTGAAGGGAACGGATCTCGCCAACATCCACATGAACACAGTGCGCGGCGATCAGTTTGGCATCGAGCACTCCCTGTTTTCGAACGTAGGGGATGACCGGTATGCCGTTCTCGTTGCGCATGTTTTCCACTTCAAAGGATGTCTCGGCAAGATGAGTATGGAGGGGAACGTCAAATTCCCTGGCCAGCTCAGCCGTAGCCTGCAGGATATCCTCGGTACAGGTATAGGGTGCATGCGGTGCAACCGCCGGGACGATTAAAGGATGGTCCTTCCACTTCTGGATGAACTCACGCGCCATGAGAAGCGAGT
>JBLNAU010000158.1:0-3790 GCA_050259515.1 Syntrophothermus sp. | reverse complement strand
CCCCCTGCCAACATCAGGGCTCCCCACAGGAGAAAGCCCAGGTCCCAGTAGATCCATTGACCGGGAGGGACCGTCTCATTGACATGATGAATGCCCAGGATCTGGTGATCAATGATTCCCTCCACAAGATTGAAGATCCCAAATCCCATGAGCATGGACCCCACCGGCATTTTCCAGGACCAGGGAGCGTGGGGCCGGGAGGCCTTACGCCAAAGCAGGATCATGCCCGTCAAGGTAAATAGATAGGTTGAAATGTGGAAAAAACCGTCCCACATCACGTTGAACCTCAGGTTTCCAAGACTGTTCGCCGGATATCCCGCACTGGTGAACATGTGATGCCATTGCAGAACCTGGTGAAGGATGATCCCATCGAAGAAGCCACCCAGTCCCAGCCCAAGAAAAATCCCGGCCATTGTCGGAAATCCCCGTCCCATAGCGCTGTTGGAGCGAGCCATATACATGCCTCCTTGCTTAAGCACCGACCCGGCTGTAATGAAAAGCCGCCAGCCCGGTTGCATGCTTGGCGGCTTAAAGTGATTCTGCCTGGATGCTCTTTCTTCAAATAAGAACGAGAAAACAGGAGGCACGTTATCCAATGCAAGATAGCACTTCAGCAGAGTGCGGAAAGTCCTTTAATAACAAGATTTTCTCAAGCCGCCGTCCTTTGCGTAGCACCCTGGTGAGGGCAGCGGCGAGACGCCGCCTAGAGCACAGTTTCTAAAAATACTTTCCGACTTTTACTTAAGGGGCGAATTTTAAAATGGGACAATAAAGAAAACGATCGACTTGTTTAAGTAGGGAAGGAGGACTTTCGCGAACGTTTCCATGTGGAAACAGAGCTGGCGCTCAATATCCTGCAAAGATAGGGGTGCAAATTATCGATTTCACAAGCTAATACTTATCAAGCTTCCCTGACACGATTGTTCTATATAGCTACTAGAATTACCATGCAGAGCACCTGGTTTGTCCGTATTGAGTTTTCTTTAGATTCTACATCCAGGTGCTTTGCCTTTTAAATTTTCCGAGGGAAGAGGACAATCATAAAAACACAATGAGATGGTTTTGAATGCATATGGACCATCCTGAGGTAAAGAAAGACCTGCTCCCCTCTCTAACGAGAGGGGAGCCTTTTTAATCTCCATGATTAATGATTTGTCCCAGCCGAATAGCTGGGGTAATTCAAGACAGATCCAGGGCGGCCATCTGGTCGGAGGCCGCTCTTATCTTTTCCAGATCATATGCGTCAGTCATTCGGCGCTGCGCATCTTCATAATGCAAAGTTTTGGGCATATCAGCGTATATACAAAAAAGACTACAATTTGAGTGTCTATGATCTTTTCATTTTCCGGAGATGATGATGCCCGCAACCATTCAGGAACTCAACCAGCATTTTATCGACTTGTGGAGGGAGTGCGAAACCAGTCTTCCTGACCTCGGTACGCCGTATACACCTCACGCACAGATCGAAAACGAGAAAAAACTGCACCATTTGCTGGACCAGATGGATCAAATCTTTTCCAATCCGCCGCGCAGCCGGACAGACGGCCAGGTTTTACAGTTACGGATGACGGCGGCATTCAGGGATTTTGCCGGGGAGACCCTGGGCATCACGCCAGGACAATTGGATCTGCTTCCTTCACAGGCATTTTCGGATGTGTCGGAAGAATTTGTAAGAATGGCCCGGGCGTTTGATCCAACATTAAGTGCCGAGGATATTTACCAGGCAGCACGGAATGCCTGGACGGCCAATGGTCTGCAATGGCTGCTGGGCGTGTCTGTGCAAAACACTCCTTCCATTTTTGCGTACAGTCTGCTATATCCTTATACGGACAACTACCTCGATGACGCGACGATCTCTGTAACGGATAAACTGGCTTTCAGTGAACGCTTCCACCGGCGCCTGGCAGGCGACTTATTGCGCCCGGCCAATGCGCACGAACGGGTCATATTCGACCTGGTGGCCATGATCGAGAAACAATTTTCGCGTTCGGATGATCCTGCCGTATTTGAAAGCCTGCTGGATATTCATCTCGCCCAGGAACAAAGCCTGAAGCTGATGCGCCGCTCTGCCGCACCGGGTGAGGTGGATGTGATCGGTATCAGTTTTGCAAAAGGCGGGACATCCGTCCTGGCCGATGGTTATCTGACAGGCGACTCTTTCAATGATGCGCAACGTCAATATATGTACGGGCACGGCATCTTCGCCCAACTGCTGGACGATATGGAGGATGTTGAACCGGACAGCCAGGCTGGCCGGCTGACGGTCTATTCCCAGCCAGCCGGTCATTGGTCCCTGGATGCTCTCGCCAATCGCACCTTTCATTTCAGCCGTCAAATATTGCTGCGCCTGGATTGTTTCAAGGTGGAAGAGTCGGTCCGCGAGATGATCCGCCGGGGTGCCAATCTGCTCCTGATTGACACGATCGGGCGTACGGATCGTTATTACAGCGCAGCCTATCTGTGTGAACTGGAAGCCCATTCGCCTTTCCGCTTTTCAGTCTTGAACCAGCAGCGTAATAACTTCATCAGGCGGCATGGATCTTCCGTGAAATTGGTGGAAAAAGTTATGCTCTTTCAAGGATATCCAGAGAAATAATCTGAGTTGGCAGACTCTCCGTTACTTATCCTCAAAATGTGATTTTGAAAACACAATCCCGATTTGCTCCACGTAGTACAACCTGCAAAACGACTACCCGCCGCGGAAAAGTGGCGCTACAAGAGTCACCAGCGAGACGAAAACGTGCCTGCCATGCCCATCAGGAATCGCAACAGGGTAGTATCATTATTCCGATATATCAAGTCCCATGGAGGTCCTATGCGCCTGGAAGATCTCAACTGGATGGCTGTCGAAAAGTATCTTCAGCAGGAAGACCGACTGATGCTGGTGACAGGTTCTACTGAGCAGCACGCTTATTTGAGTCTGCTGACGGATATTAAGATCCCACTGGCGCTGGCAGACGCGGCTTCACAGGCCACCGGTGTGCTGGTCGCCCCACCGCTGAATTTTGGGGTTTCGCCATACTTTCTTGCCTATCCTGGCACCTTGAGCCTGCGTGCCGCCACACTATGCGCGGCAGTGGAGGACATCGTCCGCTCTGCATATGGGCACGGCTTTAGGCGCATCCTTGTGGTGAACGGGCACGGAGGCAACAGTCCCGCCCGCAGCCACTTGCAGGAAGTCAATAACACTCTGCCGGACCTCAGGCTCAATTGGTATGACTGGTGGCTCTCTCCCTCGGTTGAGAATATTGCAAAGAAATACAATCTGAAGCCATCGCACGCCAATTGGCTGGAGGCGTTCTCGTTTACAATCGTTAGCGAAATACCGGCTGAAACGAAGGCCTGGCCGAAAGTCCCAAGTGCCATCATGGATGCAAAGACCGCGCGCAACGTGTATGGGGATGGCTCATTCGGCGGCGTGTATCGAGCATCGGATGATGTCATGGAAGAGATTTTCACAGCCTGTTTGCAGGATATCTTGGGGCTATTGATGTTTGAGTAGCCCTGTACGCTTTGCAAGGGTGGTCTACCAGGTTTTGAATGGCGGCGCCATAGGATATTGAAAAAATGATGTGGATGAACAATTTCCCAAGGGAGTTAGATTATCCGTCGCAATAAAGCCATGTCGATAGCGATGAACTGATCTACTATTTCCATAGTAGTCATCTCTCCAAATGGCACATTTCGAAGTGAGCAAGAGCATATGGTTCGAATGGCTAAGCTTTTGCTGCGAAACGTCATCTCTTATATTCGCTTGTCATATCCTTTGAATAAAACTACTTTATTATGA
>JBLNAU010000157.1:0-4410 GCA_050259515.1 Syntrophothermus sp. | reverse complement strand
AGACATTCATTGTCGTACCGATCTGGAAACAGGTCATCCTGTGGGGCCTGATCGCGCTGGTGATCATCCTGATCGGCCTGCTGCTGTCGCCCGACAGCCGGAAAAAATTTTTCCGGATGATCCTGCGGTTGGCGCTTACTCTTTTTGCAATTTATTACCTGTTTACCAATTACGGCGAGGTCCTGAATCCATTCCTCAAGGCATTTGATCAGGCCGGGCAGAATTCGTCCCAGCTCGACACTGCTCCGCCCATGCCTGAATTTCAGCCGCCTCATGTATCACCAGCATTCTCCTATCTGATCAGCTTTGAATTTGAGCTGGTGTTTATCGTATTGCTGTGGGCCCTGTATAGAGTCTGGCAGCGTTACAGTGCCCTGAATACCAAAAAGCCGCTGGGAGAGATCGCCCGCATCGCGCGCTCCTCGTTGAAGGATATCTCCGATGGCCGCGATTCAAGTGATGTGATCATCCACTGCTACCTGCGAATGAGCGATGTCGTCGCAGATAAGCGCCGGCTCCACCGCGAGATCGCCATGACCCCTCAGGAGTTTGCGGTCCGCCTCGAACGGGCGGGGCTGCCTGGAGATGCCGTGCGCCGCCTGACCGGCCTGTTCGAGATGGTACGCTACGGCGATCGGAAATCGGCGCCCAAAGATGTGACCGAAGCGGTGACCTGCCTCAACGCGATCCTGCGTTCGTGTGGAGAGACACTGTGACGCCGCGTGCCCGCCGCCTGCTGATCCTGGCCGGGATCATCCTCATTGCTGCCATCCTGGCGATCCCCATGCGGGATGCCATCTTCAGCGTGATCGTCGTTCCTGTGGCTTTCGTGGGGTGGGAAATGGGCCTTCTCTACCGGATGCTGCCCCAGGCACTCCTGTGGTGGGTGCTCCTCGTGGTTGTTTTCTTTATGCTGGTTTTTAGTGCACTGCCTCCTCTCAGGCCTGTTCGCAGAGAGGTATTGAAACCCAAACCCAGGCATGGACAGGTGGAGGATCTTTCGATCTGGATGGGCCGCGCGAAAGGCGGTGTGTACTTCAAATGGCTGGTCGCCAATCGCCTCGGAAAGCTTGCATACCAGATCCTTCTCCTGCGTGAGAGCGGTCGTCCCCGCTCTGTGTTTACTCCGCTTGTAGGGGAGGATTGGAAGCCTTCGAAGGAACTTCAGAGCTATCTGGAGACTGGCCTGCATGGATCGTTTTCCGATTTTTCCAATGCCAGGGGTCTGCTGTCAGTACAACCGAAAACCCCGCTGGATTTCGAGGTAAAGGAAGCCGTGGATTTTCTTGAATCGCAGGTGGAAAGTAGCCGGAGTGGGAACGGATCGAAAAATCGTATTGCACCGGAGTAAATCGTGACAGATATTTCCAATGTTTCATCCCTGTGCCGCCAGGTGATCGCCGAAGTGGAACGCGCCGTGGTTGGCAAGCGTGACCTCCTTGAAATGATGATGGCCTCGGTACTGGCCGGAGGGCACATCCTGCTCGAGGATTTCCCGGGCCTGGGAAAGACGCTCGTGGCGCGCAGTTTTGCAAAAGTTCTTGGGCTGGAGTTCAAGCGCATCCAGTTCACACCCGATCTTCTCCCGGGTGACATCACGGGTGGCTATATTTTTAACCGCACCCAGAATAACTTTGAGCTTCGCAAAGGTCCGGTCTTTGCCAATATCATTCTGGCAGACGAGATCAACCGCGCCTCACCGAAGACCCAGTCCGCGCTCCTGGAGGCCATGCAGGAGGGACAGGTGACTCTGGAGGGCGAGACCCTGCCTTTACCTGTGCCTTTCCTGGTGCTTGCCACACAGAATCCGATCGAGTATGAAGGCACCTTTCCGCTGCCTGAAGCACAGCTCGACCGTTTTATGCTTAAGCTGACAGTGGGGTACCCAACCATCGAAGAGGAGAAATTAATTCTCAGGCGGCGGCGCGAGCGCAGGCAGGATGATGTGGTTCTGCGCGAGATCACCACTGCGGAGCAGGTCCTGGAAATGCGCGAGGTGGTTGAAACCGTACACGTCAATGGCGACCTCGAGAACTACATTGCTACCGTGGTGCATGCCACGCGCGTGGACCGCCGCGTGGCCGTGGGGGCGAGCCCGCGCGGCTCCCTGGCGTTCCTCAAGATCGCCCGGGCCAATGCCGCGATCAACAACCGGGATTTCATCACCCCGGATGACATCAAGCGTTATGCTGTCCCGGTGCTCGGTCACCGGGTGATCCTGCAGCCTGAATTCTGGATGGCGCGGCAGGTGGTGGACGATGTCATTCGCGATACCCTGGAAAAGACCCCGGTGCCCGTGGTGAAATAAAATCCTTCTCCTTCTCTTCGCGAAACAGCTTGCAGGGTTCACGTGAAGGGGAAGGGAGATCAATGAGCCGCTCACTTCTTCTCAGTCTTCTCACTTATGGACTGCTCCTTGTCGGGATTCTAACCTTGCATGGAGAATTCCTCGCGCTGGCTTTGCCACTGGTGAGCTACCTCCTGATCGGATACCTGCAGGCGCCCGAGAAGGTTCAATTGGAAGCAAGCCGCCACTTGAGTATCGAGCGGGCCCTGCCGAACCAGGATGTGGAAGTGACGGTGACCGTTACCAATAGTGGACCAGGCCTGGAAGAGGTCCTGCTCCAGGACAGAGTCCCGGCCGGGTTGATCGTCCGGAACAGATCAAGCCGTCACCTGGTGCGGCTTGCGAGCGGCGCCTCCTACACGTTTGCTTATACCGTTTCCGGCTCACGCGGCGGGTATTCGTTCGCCGGGCTTGAAGCGCAGGCCAACGATTCCCTGGCGATGCGCAGTGAAAACGTCCCGGTAAATGCGGCGGGACGGCTGTTCGTCTTCCCCACCGTCATGCGGTTGCGTCACATCACCATCCGCCCGCGCAGGACGCGTGTCTACGCCGGGACCATTCCCGCCCGCGCCGGCGGCCCAGGGACGGAATTTTTCGGGGTCCGCGAATATCATCCGGGCGACTCGCCCCATTCCATCAACTGGCGCGCCACCGCACGCCATATTGATGCTCTATATGCCAATGAATACCAGCAGGAACGCGTGTCAGATGTGGGCATTGTGGTCGACGGCCGACTGCGTACCAACGAGTTTGCCCGCGGCCATTCCCTTTTTGATTACTCCGTGCAGGCCGCGGCCTCCATGGCGGATGCCTTGTTGAACCAGGGCAACCGGGTGGGTCTGCTGCTGTATTCCACCTACCTCGGCTGGACCTTGCCCGGTTACGGCAAGCTGCAACGGGAGCGCATTCTGAATGCCCTGGCCAGCGCACGGACCGGCGACAGCCAGGTTTTTTCCGACCTGGAGCATATCCCCACCCGGCTGTTCCCACCGGAATCGCAAATCGTGTTCGTATCCCCCCTGACCGAGGAGGATTTGAAACCGCTGGTTCAACTCCGGGCCCAGGGGTATGATGTGCTGGTTATCAGCCCGAACCCCGTAAGGTTTGAACTTTCGTATCTTGGAAATTCAGACTCCACCGTGGACCTGGCGGGGCGTGTCCTGCACATGGAGCGCGTCCTGCTGCTGCAAAGATTACAGCGGGCCAGCATCCAGGTATTGGACTGGGATGTGAAGGAGCCGTTCGACCAGCTTGTCAAGAGAAGCATGGGCCGGGCACCTGCCTGGTTGAGGGCAATTGGGCGATAAAATAACCGTGTGTTTCAACAGGCAAAAGTAAAAGCATGATGACAACCATCGCACTGGTATTCAGCATTCTCCTGGGAACGGCTTCGCTGGCCATCGGATATGGACAGGCAGGGGCGACCGGTGATTCCCGCTGGCTCATCCTGCTGGCGGTTGTCTGGCTCTTCGCTCATTATAAAAAGTGGTACTGGTTTTCGTCGGTTGCCCTGGTGCTGATCATCGCTGGTGCGGCCTACGGGGTCTGGCTTGGATATCCGACAATGTGGATGGTGCTGGGAGCGGTGGGCGGTCTGCTCGGCTGGGACCTTTCCGATTTTGCACGGCGGTTGTCCTATGCCTCTCCCATGGACGATACCCGCACCCTGGAGCGCCGGCATCTGGAGCGGGCCGGTATTGTCGCTGCGCTGGGGTTGGGACTGGCTCTTCTGAGCGTCCTCCTGCGCTTCGAGCGGTTGGCCTTCGAAGTGGCGGTCGGACTCCTGCTCCTGGCTGTGCTGGGGTTGACGCGACTCGTGATCGGGTTGAGGCGATAAATAACAGGTCTCTTTATGGCGTGGTTGCAGCGCTCTCCTGCTTAAATTCAGTGTTGATCTGTTCCTGGGTTAAAAAGTAAATGGAAGCGACGACCTGGCCATTTTGATTTACAAAATCCTTCACTGGGACAAACTTCCTGTGCCAGTCATCCAGATGCAATCCCCATAGTTTCCTCATCCAGTTTTGAGGCCCCTGTACGATCAGGATGTAGGCACCATGCGGTGC
>JBLNAU010000156.1:0-4238 GCA_050259515.1 Syntrophothermus sp. | reverse complement strand
ACCACGGACAGTTGTGGATGTTGGAGTCGGCTGTACAGGAATTCCAGAAGCGCTACCAGCTGCCCGGGATCTTCCGCGTGATCGACTGGCATCGCGGTGTGCGCGAGTTTTTCCGCCCGGTGGAGCGCGGCGGGCAGATGGGTACCAACTTTGTCCATGCAGACGAATCGGAAACATCGCTCGGCCTTTTGCTGCATCCCGACATGGTGGACATGGATTACGCGGTGGACACGGAAGGCAAGAGTTATTTGCCGGAAGGTCACTACGACAAATCCGTGGACCCGTTCGGGCGCCCGAGCCGCTGGTCCGAAGGGGAAGGTCATTTTGCGATCGAGATCGCCGCAACCCCCGAAGGCGTGGTCGGCAAAGCCAGGTCTGGCACGGCCCAAAAAGCCAAGCGTCCGATGGCTGCCATCCTGAAATATTTGACCCTCTGGCATGATGATGTACTGGAGGCCTTCCCGGCTGGAACTGTCCCACCCGTGGAGGAAGTCACCCTGCGCACTGAAAAGGACATGGAACCCTATCTGCGCGAGCCGTTGAGCGAAGGCTGGAAGACCGTCTATGGCATCCCGCGCATCGGCCAGGGAACGGAAGTGTAGAAAAATTTATCAACCACGAAGGACACGAGTAACACAAAGGATTGGAAAGAAAAGTATTCCGTTCTCATTCGTGGCAAAAAGAAAAAAGGAGAATGCATCATGAAAGGTAACATGCCAGGGGTCACCCTGATCGCAGACTGGAATCCAAAGCCCGGTTTTAAGCTCGGCAGGAAAGACATCGAAGGACGGCAAACCTATCTCGGCAGCCAGGTCTGGCAGCATCCGCGCTTTGAGATCCGCGAATATGAGATCCCTACACCGGGACCTGATGAAGTGGTGATCCAGATCAAAGCCTGTGGCATCTGCGGCTCGGATGTTCACATGGCTCAGGAGGAAAAGGATGGTTACATCTTTTATCCGGGATTAACCGGTTTCCCCAGCATCCTGGGACATGAATTTTCCGGAATTGTGGTGGAAGCCGGGAGGAACGCCCGTGATAAGCGCACCAACAAACCCTTCAAAGGCGGGGAGCCGGTCACCTCGGAGGAAATGTTGTGGTGCGGGCAGTGCAAACCGTGTGCCGACGGGCAACCAAATCACTGCGAGCAGCTGGACGAGGTCGGGTTCAACGTCAATGGTGCATACACGCATTACATGGTTCTCCCCTCTCGAACCATCTGGAGCCTGGAGCCTTTGCGTGAGCGCTACAAGGGAGATGACATCTTCGTGGCAGGCAGTCTGGTGGAGCCGACTTCCGTGGCCTACAATGCCGCCATCGAGCGCGGCGGCGGGATCCGCCCGGGAGACCGGGCAGTTGTCCTGGGCGCGGGGCCGGTTGGGATCGCGGCCTGCGCCATCCTGAAGCGGGCCGGGGCTTCGAAAGTCATCATCTCCGAGACTCAACCACAACGCGCGGCCATGGCCTTGAAACTGGGCGCGGATTATCACATCGACCCATCCCGGGAAGATTTCGCGGACCGCGTGCTGGAGATCACGGATGGCATGGGCGCGGATATGTTCATGGAAGCCACCGGTTTGCCGGAAATTGTTTATCCGGGTATCGAGCGCGTGATCTGGGAGGGAAGGACATTGCTGAGCACGGTGGTGGTTACCGCCCGGGCGGAAGCCAAAATGCCCGTGGCCGGCGAAGTGCTCCAGGTCCGCAAGGCACGCATCGTGGGCGCCCAGGGACATTCCGGACATGGCAATTTCCCGCGCGTGATCGACTGCATGGCATCCGGCATGGATATGACCCCGATGAGCACCAAAAAGATCAGTCTCGAAGAGCTGCCCGAGAACGTACTCAAGCTGCAGACCGATCGCTCGGAATGCAAGGTAACCTACATCGCCAATTAAAACCTTTCAGGCCGTGGACCGTAGGCCGGAGACGGTCCATCGTCCACGGCCCATGGTTCAATCATGAAACTTTCCATTGTCCTCTCCACGCAGCCTGCTCAATTCCAGGCGGCCACCTTCAAGGGGGATCTTGAAGAAAACCTATCCCAGATCGCATCTCTGGGCTACGACGGCGTCGAGCTGGCCATTCGCGATCCCAACCGGGTGAACCTTGATGTGCTCGAATCACTGGTCTGCAAATACAAGCTACGCGTACCAGCCATCGGGACGGGGCAGGCCTGGGGCGAGGAGGGACTGTCGTTCACAGATCCGGATCCGGCGATCCGCCGTAGCGCCATCGAGCGGATCAAGAGTCATCTTCCGGTCGCGTCCCGTTTTGGCGCGCTCATCATCATCGGGCTGATCCGCGGCATCGTCAGACCGGGCATGGATGAACACCAGGCCATGGAATGGCTCGTCGCAGCCCTGCAGGAGTGCAGCGACGCAGCGCGGCCGTACGGCATCCGCCTGGCGCTGGAACCGATCAACCGCTATGAAACCACACTCATCAACAACACGGGACAGGGTCTGGAATTGATCCAGCGCGTCGGCGCGGAAAACTTTGGGCTGCTCCTCGACACCTTTCATATGAACATCGAAGAGCCGGTCATGGAAGAGAGCATCCGCCGGTGCGGCAAACATATCTTCCATTTTCACGTTGCCGATTCGAATCGCTGGTATCCCGGTGCCGGTCATCTCGATTTCAAATCGATCCTCAATGAGCTTTTTTCCAGCGGATATGAGGGTTGGGTTTCAGGTGAGTTCATCCCCATGCCTGCTGCACGGACTGCAGCACAACAAAGCCTGACGTTCCTGCGCAAGCTTGGCACTGTTTAGGAGTGACTTATCACCACGCGCTGAGTTTTATATCGACAATCTTTGAACGCCTACCTGTTTCACAAGGTCCCAAACCTGGGCGGGATGGATTTCAGGCACACCGGGCGTGCTCAGGTTGAAGTGGGCGGCTGCCAGCCCCAGTCGTGTAGCACCCAGAATATCCCGAGTCCGGCAGTATTCATAGGCCAGCGCGCCAACCAGCGCATCACCGCAACCGATCACGTTCCGGCCCAGGCCATCCGGCAGGTGCATTGAAGTTGGTGGGGGTGTCAACAGCCACTGCTCCTCCGGTGTAGTAAGCAGCACACCCGCCTCCGACATGGACAGGGCAAGGATGATTCCCGTTCTTTGACAAAAGATGTGACTGGCCTGCACGCGATCCGGCAGGGTCTGCGTGCTATCACCGATGAGCTCATGAAACTCGGAAAGATTTGGTTTTAGCAGCCAGGGCCGCAGAGGGATTGCCTTTTTCAATGGCTCAGAATGGATATCTGCAAGGACGGGAACTCCATGACGTGCTGCCAAAGCAATCAGGTCCGCATACGTGGAGTCAGGGAGTCCCGGTGGCAGGCTGCCTGAAAGGATCAGCAATTCCGCCTCATGCAGATAACTCTCCACGCGGGCCACGAGGACATCCTTTATGCCCGGGTCCACCCGAGGACCCTCAGTTACGCTTTCCACAACGCTGCCGAGATCCAGATCGACCAGGCAAAAGGATTCGCGCGTCTCCCCGGGAATGGGGACCATATCATAGCGGAGCTGGCGCCGGTGCGCCTCCAGCTTCCACAGTTCGCTGGCGTGACCGCCCAGGAGTCCTACGGCAATCGATTCCCCGCCCAGAGATTGGATCACATCCGTGGCATGGACTCCGGAGCCCCCCGGTTGAAGAAATTCGAACAGCGCGCGGCTTTGTCTACCTGCTTCAAACCCTCGGATCACCCGGACACGGTCGAGTGCAATGTTCGGCGACACAGTTACGATCATAAGCCAGCTTCAGCCATGGACGATTTGAAGATAGCGCTCCAATTCCGCTATGGGTTCAGCGGCTTCGTAGATATTCCTGCCATACACCAGGCCGGAGGCGCCCGCGCGCATCGCCGATTCCGCCCGGGCATAGGCCACCTCCGAGCGTTCTGCCCGCGATCCGCCCGCGACCAGGACCGGCACAGTACAGCCTTCGATCACCGTTCGCAGAGCTTCCTCCTCGCCGGGATAAATGCACTTGACCAGGTCAGCCCCGATCTCTGCTGCTACGCGGCAGTAAAGGGAAAGAATTTTTGGGTCTGATTTATCTTCCGGGATACCCGCTTCACGGGCGCTGCGCGGCTCGATCATCAGAACGATCCCCCACTTCTCACAGTCGCGCGCCAGACGGGCATTGCGGGCAATCTCCATCTTTTCGCGTTCGGGGTCGTCATAGCCCATGTAAAGATAGGTCATCACCCCATCGGCACCTGCCGCGGC
>JBLNAU010000155.1:0-2839 GCA_050259515.1 Syntrophothermus sp. | reverse complement strand
CCCGGGAGAGACGTGGGACACGAAGTATTTTGAGAGACTTCGTGCTTTCCTGTCTCCCCGGGCGGCTCGTCTTCTGCTCTGGCTACTGCCTCTTTCCTTCCTGGCTGTTGCCTTTTTCCTTCCATTCTTCAGGATCCTCGGCCTCACTTTAACCCCCCATACTCTTACAGCAGAAAACCTGCAGCTGGCAGCGCGGGTCTTATTTTTTACTTTTTACCAGGCGGCCCTTTCCACGTTCCTCACGCTGCTTTTGGGATTGCCGGCCGCCTATCTTTTTGCTCGTTATGATTTTCACGGTAAATCCGTTCTCCGTGCATTGACCATTATTCCGTTCATGCTCCCGACCGTGGTCGTTGCAGCCGGGTTTAGTGCACTGCTCGGTCCACGAGGATTGGTTCATGCACTCCTCCCTTCCTTAACCTTCAAGTTCCTTGGAACATTATCGGCGATCCTCATCGCGCATGTTTTTTACAACACAGCCATTGTCACCCGCATCGTCAGCAATGCGATCTCCAGCCTGGACCCGCGCCTGGAGGCCGCCGCGCGTTCGCTGGGCGCGGACTCGCTGCGCGTCTGGCGTTATGTGACCCTGCCTTTGCTGCGACCAGCCGTGATGGCTTCCGCGCTGCTGGTCTTTCTTTTCGACTTCACCAGCTTCGGCGTCATCCTGCTGCTGGGCGGGTCACAATATGCAACCCTGGAAGTGGAGATTTATCTGCGGGTCCTCAAGCTTCCCAATCTTTCGCTTGCCGCCCTCCTGTCGATCATTCAGCTATTCTGCACTTTGATTGTTTCAATCCTATACGCCCGGGTGGTTTCACGCTCGACGACTCAAACGGCCCCCCGTTCTGAGGCTTCGAATGTCCGCCGGCCGAAATCGCTCCGCGAAAAACTTCTGGTATCGACCTTGATCCTCGTCCTGGCTGCATTCTTCTTTTTACCTCTCTCTGCCCTCCCGTTCCGGTCCTTCTTCCGGCTGGAAGCAGATCGTGGCCAGCGCGGGGAGGTCCAATATGGCTTCACCACGGACTATTACACGGAGCTGTTCGTCAACCGGCGCGGATCGGTCTTTTATGTGCCGCCCATCCAAGCTACGCTCAATTCACTGGGATATGCAGGGATGACCGTGATCCTTTCCTTGCTGCTGGGCTTCCCGGCCGCGCTGGCTCTTGCACGACCAGGGCGCCTCGAAAAAATACTGGATCCCCTGATCATGCTGCCGCTTGGATCTTCCGCGGTAATGCTGGGCCTGGGGTTTATCATCTCCTTCGGGGCCTGGCTGGTTTCTCCCTGGATGGTCCCCTTTGCCCATACACTGGTTGCGCTGCCCTTTGTCATCCGCGCCCTTCAACCGGCCATTGCCTCCATCCCGGCGCGAATGCGTCAGGCGGCAGCTTCGCTCGGTGCCTCTCCGCTCCAGGTATGGAGAAGAATCGACCTGCCCATCTTGCGCCGCGCCACCCTGACCGCGGCGGTCTTTGCCTTTACCATTTCCCTCGGCGAGTTCGGCGCCACACTCCTGATCTCAAGGCCGGAATATCCCACCATTCCGGTGGCCATCGAGCGTTTTCTTTCCCAGCCAGGCGGGCTGAATTACGGACAGTCCATGGCCATGGCGACCATTCTCATGGTGCTTACACTGGTGAGCATCCTGCTCATCGAAAAACTGCGCATCCCGGGCTCGGGAGAATTCTAATGCTTGAAGTCCAAAACATTGTAAAAAACTATGAGGGCAGGCTGCTGCTCAATAACATCTCTTTCAAACTGGAAACGGGTGAAACAATCTGCCTGCTGGGCGCGTCCGGGAGTGGCAAGTCGACTCTTTTGCGGATTATCGCGGGCCTGGAAAC
This sequence comes from Syntrophothermus sp., assembly GCA_050259515.1. Classification (GTDB taxonomy): domain Bacteria; phylum Chloroflexota; class Anaerolineae; order Anaerolineales; family Villigracilaceae; genus Defluviilinea. Next base: position 989 of record JBLNAU010000155.1, on the reverse strand, counting down.
GCCAGATTCCGGCCTTGTCTCCTTCGACGGTGTGGACCTGACGCCCGTTCCGCCTCACCTGCGGGACTTTGGGCTGGTCTTTCAGGATTACGCACTTTTTCCTCACCTGAACGTTTACGACAATGTGGCTTTTGGTTTAAAAATGAGAAAGCTCAGCGGGGATGAAATATATAAACGCGTGACAAGTTCCCTGGAGACGGTCAACCTGGAGGGATTTGAAACAAGGCAGGTAACCGAACTTTCCGGCGGGGAACAGCAGCGCGTGGCCCTGGCGCGCGCTTTGGCGATCCGCCCGCGTCTGTTAATGTTCGATGAGACTCTTGGAGCCCTGGACCGGACTTTGCGCGAAGATCTGCTGAATGAGCTGCGGATGATCCTGCATCGCACCCGCATTCCCGCCATCTATGTGACCCATGATCAGGAGGAAGCTTTTGCCCTGGCAGACAGGGTGTTGATCCTGCACGATGGAAAAATCGTCAGCGAAGGCACACCTGCTGAGGTCTGGTCCCATCCGGTCTCTGCTTTTGTAGCGGGATTTCTGGGATTGGGAAATATTCTGGATGGCAGGATCGTGAAGAAACTACAGAATGGCAAATGGGAGGTGCAAACAACTGCCGGGGTTTTCGCTTTTCCCTGTCTCCACCAGCATGAGGTTGGGCAGGATATCCATGTGCTGGTGCGTCCCCAGGCGGCGGACGGGCAGCCAAACTTCCTCCGTGGAGTTGTCACTGATGTCATTTTTCAACAGGATCGGTACAAGGTCACGTTCGAGAACGGCCTGTATGTCCATGTACAAAAACCGCCCAGGGTGGGGGAGGAGATGGAAGTGCCGGTTAAGGTAGAATGTCTCGAATGATTTACCCGTTCGATGTGGCCATCCTATATTGGGAGTTTGATGGTTTATGAAACAGGAGATAAGAGTACAAAAGAAAAACCCTGCCGGTGAGGTTACCTATGAATATACCGGTACATTGCTGGACCGCAACGAG
>JBLNAU010000154.1:0-4337 GCA_050259515.1 Syntrophothermus sp. | reverse complement strand
GCATGGAGGAATGGGAGACCAGCGTGACGCTGGGGTGCACCGTTTGTGCGGCCAGGGTGTAGGCGCTGGTCTGCATCAGGTTGAGCAGGTTTGGCATGGGCGCCAGTGAGATGGCATCCGGGCGCAGCCCGTCAATCGACAGGATCAGGACTCGCCGGATCTGGGGCACCGGCGTCGGGGTGAAGGAGGGGGTGGGAGGTGTAGTGGCTGTGGCGGTCGGAAGCGGCGGGAGCGTGTCGGTTGCCGGAGCAGGCAGGGTAAATGGAGGCAGTGGCGTCTGTGTGAGCAGGTCCGATGGATTGGTGCTTTGGCAGGCGGGAAGCAGGATCAGGAAAATCAGCAGAATTATTTTTCTCAATGGTCTCATGGTTGAAATTTTACCTGTGAGACAAGGTGATTTGCGGTATTCCGCCAAAAGGATAAAAAACACTTATCCGGCATTTATTTTCATGTTACGTTTAGTTCCCAAATTTTCCTTTTATGGAGGAAACATGTTTAAGACATTTGAGCACGCCAAGCAGGCCATCCTGGATAAGGGGATCGAAGTGATCGACCTGAAATTTTGCGATCTCTGGGGACGCTGGCATCACCTGACCATTCCTGCCAGCCAGTTCGAATTGAAGTTGATGGAGGAGGGAATCGGTTTTGACGGTTCCTCGGTTGGACTGAAATCCGTCAAGGCGGGCGACATGGTCCTTGTGCCGGACCTGGGCACGGCCTTCATGGACCCCTTCTGGGACTCTCCAACGCTGAGCTTCATCTGCCGCACGATGGAGGCGGATACGCACGAGGTTTTCGCGAACGACCCGCGTAACATTGCCATCCGCGCCGAGGAGTACATGAAGTCCACCGGCATTGCCGACGAAAGCCGCTGGGGACCGGAGTTCGAGTTCTATATTTTTGACAGTGTCAGTTTTGAAAATGGCATTAACCGCTCCAGCTATACCCTCGAAAGCCGCGAGGCCGATTGGAACAGTCACGCCGGTGGGCATGGACATTACATCCCTTTGCATGGCGGCTACCATGCCATTCCACCCAAGGATCAGCTTTACAAGGTTCGTACGCGCATGATGTCTCATCTGGCAGGCATGGGTGTGCCGGTCAAATATCACCATCATGAAGTGGGGGGACCGGGCCAGTGCGAGATCGAGACCCCGATGATGGGTCTCGTCCAGGCGGGCGATGCCACCCTGATCATCAAGTATGTGACCAAGATGACCGCCCAGGAAAGCGGCCAGACGGCCACGTTCATGCCCAAGCCTCTGTTCGGTGAAGCGGGCAGCGGCATGCATTTTCACCAGCACCTGTTCAAGAACCATAAAAATGTTTTTTATGATGCAAATGGGTATGGGTGTTTAAGTCGTGCAGCCTTGTATTACATCGGCGGCCTGCTCACCCATGGGCCGGCGCTGCTTGCCCTTACCAACCCATCCACAAATTCCTATCGCCGCCTGGTTCCGGGTTATGAAGCCCCCGTCAATGCCTTCTTCTCGCTCGGCAACCGCAGTTCGGCCGTGCGCATTCCGAAATACGCCACCCAGCCTGATACTGCGCGCATGGAATTCCGCCCGCCCGATGCGACGGGAAATGTCTATCTCATGCTGGCCGCCCAATTGATGGCCGGGCTGGACGGGATCCGGAACTGCATCGACCCCACGGAAGCCGGTTTTGGTCCGATCGATGCGAACATCTTTGCCTGGAACGATGAGCAGCGCGCAAAAATCAAGCCGCTGCCTGCCTCCCTGAATGAAGCCCTCACCGCCCTCGAGCGTGACCACGCCTTTCTGACGCAGGGCGGAGTCTTCAGCGAGGAAATGCTCCAGCAGTGGGTGGACTACAAGCGCCAGGCCGAATACTTCGCCGTTCGCAACCGCCCGCACCCGTTCGAGATGAGTCTGTATTTCGATGTTTAGTATTCTTTTGTGGCGACCTTGCATTGCAGGGTCTTCACAAAAGGACCTCGGAGAAAGAAATGTCCCGGAGAAATTTCTCCGGGACATTGTTTTAGATCTCATCTGAAAGCTTGGCCATCGTATGGGCAATGGGTTTCAAGTTCAGCCACCATTGCTGGCGCGGTCTCTGGTAGGTCAGGTCGGCCATGCGGTCGAAATCGCGCATATCGTGGAAATTTAATTTTCCATCCTGCAGGCCGATGAAGCAGGCGCTGGTATCTGCCTGGGTGCAGCACTGGATCAGATGCTCGATGCACAGCCTCGCCAGCCGGGTCGCCTGGATGCGGTCGAACGGCGACGGGTCGCCGCCCTGCTGCAAATGACCGAGAATGGCAGGCCGGACGTCGAAGACCTCCTTGCCCTCTTCTTCGAACAGGGAGCAGATGAAGCTCGTCGTATAGATCGGGTTGGCATCTTCATTGCGGATAACCAATCCAAGCCGCTTCCCCATGCTGAAGCCGTGCCGGAGCGACTCCACATCCTGCTGGAGTTCAGTGAGGGTAATCCCATCCTCGGGCAGATAAAACTTTTCAGCGCCGGTCGCCAGGCTGCTCATCAAAGCCAGGTAGCCGCACCAGTGTCCCATGACTTCCACGACAAAGCAGCGCCGCGTGGCCACTGCCGACTGCTTGATCTTGTCCAGGGCATCGACAATATTATTGAGAGCCGTATCAGCCCCGATGCTGAATTCGGAGCCGGGCAGGTTGTTGTTAATGGAAGCGGGCAGGCACACGATCGGGATGTTGAACGCCGGGTAATTCTGCCGCTCCTTGAACATGGCGTAGATGCCCTCGTAGGCATTCCAGCCGCCGATAACGAGCAGCGCGTCGATCTGGAAATTCTCGATCGTGCGGGCGATCGCGTACATATCCTTGCCTTTGGGGACCCGGCGGCTGGTGCCCAGCATGGAGCCGCCCTGCGATGCCCAGCCGTTGACACTCGTCCACTCCAGCTCATGGACCTCGCCTTCCGCCAGGCCTTCGAACCCATTGTTCACGCCCAGCATGATATGTCCCTGATCAAGCCCCAGGCGGACCGCAGCCCGGGCAGCCGTATTCATACCCGGGGCAGGCGCGCCCGCATTGAAGACTGCAAGCCGAAAACGCTTTTGCCCTTCTGCCGGCGGGTGAGGCAGGGCGCGGATCACAGTCTTCAGGGTGCTGAAGGCATCCTTGAAGCTTGAGCTGCGCAGTGACATGGCCTTCTCGTAATCGTGGGCCTTGATCGCCTCGGCCACCTGCTTGGTCTTTTGCACGCTTTCCATCATGGGAATGCGGATGATGCGGTTTGCCCGCGTTCCAACCACAATGGGATCGTCCTCCGGTTTTGCTTCCAGAACAGCAACAACCGCCTCGTGCCCGAGCTGGGTGGCCAGATTCCGGTCATAGGCGCTGGGACGGCCGCCGCGCTGGACATGTCCAAGAACGGTGGTGCGGACCTCCTCGCCCAGCCCCTCCTCCAGGACGCGCTGCACGTCTGAGGAGCCGATGTAATTCCCATAACGGTCCTGGGCGCCTTCGGCCATGATCACGATGTGGTCGCGGCGTCCGGCCCGGGTCCCGGCTTTGAGACGCTCGACCATGACCTCCTGCCAGTTATCCACATCCGGCGGAGCTTCAGGGATCAGCACCCAGTCTGCGCCGGTGGCAAGAGCACCGTAGAGAGCCAGGTAGCCGCAGTTGCGTCCCATCACCTTGACAATGAAGGTGCGCTGGTGACTGGCGGCCGTGCTGGTGATGGCATCCACGGCGTCGGTGATGCGGTGCAGGGCGCTATCTGCCCCGATGGTCATTTCGGTGCCGGAGAAGTCATTATCGATCGAGCCGACCATGCCCACGATCGAAAGGTTTTGATGCTCGCCTGCCTCCTCCGTGCTGATCCTGCCTTCCTGGGCCAGCTCGGAAACCAGGGACGGCCATTCACGCCGGAACAGATCCGCGCCGGTCAGTGAGCCGTCGCCGCCGATCACAACCAGTCCATCGATCCCGTGCGTCATCAGATTCAGGGCCGCCTGTTTGCGTCCTTCGCGCTCACGGAATTCATCACAGCGCGCCGTACCGATGATCGTACCGCCCTGGTGCAAAATTCCACCGACCGAATCCCAATCCATCTTGCGGATGCGCGCGCCGCCTTCCACCAATCCCATGTAGCCTTCGTAGACCGCGAAAACCTCAGCCCCCCGGTCCAATGCAGTGCGGACCACTGCGCGAACAGCGGCGTTCATGCCTTGCGCATCGCCTCCGCTGGTAAGTACTGCTATTCTTTTTGTTGCCATGCTTGACGGTTATCTCCAGAGATAAATAATTTGCAAATTATAATTTTACTACGGGGGAAATTTAAGGATGTAATGAGTCTGTAAGGACGTTCATCCAACCTGGATATTCT
>JBLNAU010000153.1:0-3312 GCA_050259515.1 Syntrophothermus sp. | reverse complement strand
TGTATCGCACCACGGAAAGATACATCCGTTATGTGGACGAGATCGCCAGCGCCGGATATATTGTTTTCAAATCCGATTACCGCGGCCATGACCGGTCAGAGGGCACACCGGGCGGGCCCTATACCCAGGACAATTACACCACCGACGTGCTCAACGCGGTCGCGTCTGTAAAGCGCTACCCGGATGCAGACCCGAACCGGATCGGGATGTGGGGACATTCCATGGGCGGCTATATCACCCTGCGCTCCATGGTCATCACCAGGGATGTCAAAGTCGGTGTGATCTGGGCCGGCGTGGTGGCTCCCTATCCGGATATCTATACCCGCTGGAATCCGGGCGCAATCGATACCGTCCCGGGCCCCGGCTCCTGGATTTACTCGCTGGAACAGTCATATGGTACGCCGGAGTCAAATCCGCAGTTCTGGCACTCCATTTCGGCCAACAGCTATCTCAAGGATTTAAGCGGTCCGATCCAGATCCATACCGGCACGGCCGATCATGACGTCCCCTGGCAGTTCTCGCAGATGCTCTATGATGAGATGCAGGCTGCCAGCCAGACTGCCGAGCTGTATACCTACGATGGTGATAATCACAATATCTCGAATAATTTCGACCTGGCCATGCAGCGGTCAGTGGAGTTCTTTGACAAGTATTTGAAAAAATAGAATACTCCCTCTTCGGGGGTCAGGGATGTGAGGCGAGGTGGAAAGAAAAGAACGGAACGCGCAAGGCGGTTCCGTTCTTTTGATTGGATACGGGAAAGGTCGTTTGATTAGATGCCGGGTGCCTGCTGGGTGGTCGGTTCTTCGCGCGGAGCGCGCAGCACTTCCAGGCGCTGGCGAAGCTCAATGCGGCGCTCATCGGCCGCGTGGCGGACATCGTTGTAGAAATTCTGTCCACGGTCGCGCAGCTGTGAGCGCAGTTCATCACCCGACTCGGGTGCCAGCAATAAAGCGATGGTGCCGCACACCAGCCCACCGACCGCGATGCCAATTAAGAATCCAAAGGTCCTTCTCATCAGATGCCTCCTGTTTATATATTACTGCAGTTGCCCGCAATAACGAATTTGTTACGAATTTATTATACTGCTTCCCACACTCGAAAATCGATTCAAATTTCTGCCTAGCCCGGCTTCTCACATCCTCCTCAGCGAAAGTTCCAACGAAAGAATAACAAATTCACCATGTCTTAAAATTGAAATTTGTGGAATAATCAAACCACCGCGCGTATCCCTGCGAACGCGACGGAAAAAATTTCAAGCTGTCAGAGTAGCGGCGAACAGGGGACGACCGCAACACCAACGGCTCCTACCATTTGGAGGATACCTAATGTCTACACCAGCACCCATTTCAACACGTACAACGGCGCGTAAAAAGGTCACCACACTGACCCTGCGCCAGAAGAAGGAACGAGGCGAGCCGATCAGCATGCTGACCGCGTATGATTACCCCACTGCCCTGGCCATGGACCAGGCCGGCGTGGATGCCATTTTGGTCGGTGATTCGCTGGCCATGGTGGTTCTTGGATACGAGAACACCCTGCCGGTCACCATGGAGGAGATGCTCCATCACTCCCGTGCCGTTGCACGCGGGGCGAAGAGTGCCCTTCTGATCGGCGACATGCCGTTTATGTCCTACCAGGTATCGGTGGAGGAGGCCACGCGGAATGCCGGCCGGTTCCTCCAGCAGGGTGGCATGGACGCGGTCAAGCTCGAAGGTGGGCGCGAGCGCGCCGAGGCAGTTCGCTGTATCACATCGGCCGGGATTCCCGTCATGGGACATATCGGCCTGACGCCGCAGTCGATCAACCAGCTGGGCGGCTTTCGCGCCCAGGGTAAAACCGCCATTGCTGCCCGGCGGCTCCTTGAGGATGCCCTGGTCCTGGAAGAGGCCGGCTGCTTCAGCCTCGTGCTTGAATCGGTCCCCGCACGGCTGGCCGGGTTGATCTCTAAGAAGATCTCCATCCCCACCATTGGTATCGGTGCCGGTGTTGGCTGTGACGGGCAGGTGCTGGTGACCCACGACCTGCTGGGCCTGTTCGACCGCTTTACGCCCAAGTTCGTCAGGAAGTACGCGGATTTCCATCATGAGATGCAGCGGGCTTTCACCGATTACATCGAAGATGTGGAGACCAAACGCTTCCCTGCACAGGAACATACTGTGGAAATGGACGACAAGGAATGGGATGCGCTCCTGAACGATATTGATTAAAATCGATGGGTGACAGTTGCGGTCAGAGCAACTGTCACCCACATCTCATCATCGCAGCCGGAAAGGGCGGACCTTCATTCATGCCACGCCGCCATGTAAAAAAGTATATTCTTCTTCTCATCGTAGTTCTTTTTACCGCCCTGCTCATCATCGACAGATATTACTGGGCTCAGATTGCCCAGTGGCGGGAGGACCAGGCTGCCAACCTCTGGCTCGGTTATACAGCCGGAATCAGCCATATCCCGGTCGGCCTGATCAGTTCGAGATATATACCCAATCCGAACGGTATGGTCCTTCTGGGTGCTCTGTTAAGTCTTCTGCCCAATCTGCTTTCTATAAGTCTGTTTCTGGGCCTGGTGCAGGCGTGTTTCCTGCTTCTTGTTGGATGGAAGGCTTCCGCAGGCAGCTGGCAATATTTTGCACTGGCAGCTTTCCCCGCTCTTTGCTCGGTCATTTTGCGCTCCAGCTCCGTGGAATTCTGGAATCAATATACCGTTACCCTGGTAAATGTCCTTTTTATTTTCTGGGCATTGCGCTATCTTGAAAAACCCTCCCTGTGGAATCTCCCGCCCATCGCGATCCTCATCCTTCTGGCCCCCTCCCTTTATCTGGCCGGAGTAGTGAATGCCATTGTCATGACCCTTCTCACCCTTGGCATGGTTCTCTATAAACGACCCGCCTGGAAACAGGTAGGGCTTGTAGCGGCCATCCTCGCCGCCATCCTCGCTGTCTTTGTGGTGTTGACATGGCGGCCTTATTTTCAAAACGTCAGCCTGGGACAGCTTGCGGATGTGAACAAAAACCATCTCGGGCCGGTTGCTGCATTTCGAACGTTCTGGGAATCGTTGTTCGGAATCCCGATCTATGGGACGTTCCAATGGGCGGACCAATCGGTATTTAGCATGGCCTTCAAACATGCCGATGACAGGATCCTTACCCAGTCGACCAGGATCCTGCTCCGGCTCGTGGGAAGAGCCTACCTGCTGCAGGCAGTATTTGCTTTTGCAGCCACCCTCTACGCGATCTATCACACCTTTGTGTATGGTTTGCCCAAGTCAGGGAATTCTCCCTCAGTCAACATTCCTGCACTGAGGCTGGTTGT
>JBLNAU010000152.1:0-2554 GCA_050259515.1 Syntrophothermus sp. | reverse complement strand
GGCGCAGGTTCAGGCTCTCGGTGACCGCCAGGTAGCGCTGGTAGTCCGACTTGCGCAGGTAAGCCAGCATCCTTCGGCGCTGGCCCACAAGCTTGAGCAAACCCCGCCGGCAGGACTCATCTTTCTTATTTGCACGAAGATGATCGGTCAGCTGCTGGATACGGCCGGTCAGAATGGCAATCTGTACTTCGGGCGAGCCGGTATCTGCATCATGACGATGGTAGTCCGTAATCAGCTTGGTCTTGACTTCTTTTTGCAGTGGCATGACGTGTGCGTTCCTTTCTGTAGATTATGCAGGTCTCCATGTCCACAGCCCACGCCCTTCCGGGGGAACCGTGAGACAGGACCAGTCACGGGCGGAAATTATACCAGAAATCAGCCCAGGCTTGCCCGGATTTGTTCCGCATGGACCTGGAAATGGAGCTTGATGTAGCGAAAGAGTCGCTCCGCTGTAACGACACCGGCCAATTCAGGGACAAAGGCTTTGGGATAGAGGATCGATTTACTAAGATCCTGCTCAGGCATCCTCCTCAGGCTTTTCAGCAGGCCGGCATGACCACGCTCATAGGCCTCGACCAATTTTTTGCGCGTGATCCGCTTGGGATGGCGGGCGAATAGTGCATTTCCCCAATTAAAGATGCCTGCTGTCCAATCGTTCATCAAGGCAGCAAACAACCGGTTCGCATGCCGGATCATCCAGATCTCAGTTCGGATGGCAGGAGGACCCAGGGTGATATGGTAGAGCACCTCGCCGATCGTCCAGGCCGGATTGGCGCTGGGGTGTCCATAAAGCTGCTCCGGTACAGATGCAACCAGTTGGATAAATTCCTTGCGTGTGTATTCGAGCTCGTTGATCAGATCGTCCTTAAGACCCATGTTTGATTCCGCAAAAACAATTTAGAACACTATACTTCGATCTGGATGGCACTACCAGACTCATAGCGCTTCAGCCCCCGCCGGAAAATGGATACCGCGATGAGCAGGAAGATGACTGCGCCTGCGAGTAGCTCCGCCAGGCTCTTCCAGGAAAAACCGCGGATGAAATCGGCCGGCACAGCCCCGATCAGCGCCGCCGGTATGATCGTGAAAAGGATCAGTTTGGCATAATTATCGAACAAGGTAATCGGATAAATCCCAAAAGTGATCATCGCGTTCAGGGCCAGACCTGTCAGGTTGGTGACCATGCCCAGCCAGAAAGCCAGGCTGTTCAACAGGACCAGGAAGGAACCGAAAATGACCGCTCCCAGGATGGTCGCGAGAACAAAGCGCAGCAGGCCATCCCAGATAAACTGCCCGGAGATGGCAAAGCTGACAAAGCCATAAGTGAAGTCGCCCATCCCGCTGGCAATTGTCCGGCTGGCGACGGCGTGGAGCAGTACCGGACGCGGCAGAGAAAGATAATAGTCCAGCCGTCCCTGGTTGATGATTTCGCTCAGGTTAAAGGCATTGCCGAACAACAGCGCCACCAGTCCGAAGGAGCTCGCCAATACCCCGTATGTGATGTACATATCGTCGATGCCCCAGCCGCGTACCTCCTTGAAGGTCCGAAAGAAGATGATCCAGATCGCGAAGTAAATAAAGTCGTTCAGCATCATGCCGACCACCTGGGTCAGGAACGGGATGCGGAACTCCATGATCGAGAGCAGGTTTGTCTTCCAGATGGCCAGCAGAAATTTGATCTCCCGCATATCCTCAGCCTCCATTCACCGTCAGATAAGCCATCCCGCGCCGGAACGAGAGGATCAAAACGGCACCGGTAGCCAGGATCCATACGGTTTGCATGAATAACACGGTTCCCAATAGTTGCAGGCTTGGCTGGACGAACAGTTTTGAAGGTCCATAGATCATGGCGGAGAAAGGGAGCGCCTTGGCGATCGTCTGCAGCCAGGGAGGATAGAAATCGAGCGGGATCAGAAATCCGCCCAGGATAAAAATGAACTTCTGGTAGATCCACATAAAGGGAGCCACATCCTCCACCAGGAACGCGGAAAGGCCGATCAGGCAGGTAATGCAGAAGTTCAGGATCCATGTCCCAAGCAGGGCGATGAGCGCAAACAGCCAGCCGGCCGGAACCGGCGGCGGACCCACCAGCCACCACAAGACCGCGCTTCCGAACAAGGCATTGACCAGCGCCCGGAAGACCGTCTCGCCCATGGAAGTGCTGAAATGGTACAGCAGGAAGCTGTAGGGCTTGTTTAGAATGTAGGCGATCGAGCCATCCTTGACATTATCCGAGATGGTACGGGCCAGCGCGGGGCGGCTCAGCTCGATGGTCTCGGCCATCATCAGGTACCACATGGTGGAATAGAGGGTCATCCCGCTGATTGTGCCCGAGCCCGCCGCCTGGAAGGTGACATTCCATAGCTGGTAGAAGATCCACATGAAGGGAACGATCATCAGGCTGCGCCCGATCAATTCCCCGGGATAGGCCAGGCTGTTGAGCAGCATGATCTGGAAGATCGCCCAGTATTTTCTAAAGCTTTTCATCACGGATCCTTCTGTGTAGGACAAACAAATGAAAACGGTTTACAAGATCGATATCAGTTTTTCAATT
>JBLNAU010000151.1:0-4155 GCA_050259515.1 Syntrophothermus sp. | reverse complement strand
TTCCACGAAAGGACCGGCTTCCGCCCTTTGTTGGGTATGCGGGGCAAGATCGGGGAATACGTTTTCGTAGAAGTCGTTGATGACTTCATCCAGGCCATCACGGGGCACCCCCAGCTCGGGGAAAAAGCTGGCGTCGAAAACTTCCTTCAAGGTATGGGTCGGGTCGTCGGTCTGATTCATCAACCCCGTCCCGCGGGCCAGGGCCGGCAGCAGGATATCCGGGGAGACCCGGCCAGCCATGTGCCGGACCAGGGCCTGAATGTAGGCCGGCGCGAATACATCCACATGGGTATCCAGCAAAGTGTCATCAAGGTCAAGCAGCAGTGTTAGTTGCATGGCGGTTCCAGAAAATGACCTTCATTGCAGGGAAGGTCATGATTTGATATCCAGCTTAAAAGGCAGCTCGTGGCATTCCCCACAGCCTACGTGAGGCTCGGAAACATTGCGGCGTGTTTTTTCGCAAAAGGGGTGAAGCTGGACCCGCTTTTGAAAGAGGGCGCTGGCGGGTCTCCCCACCGTTGGGTTCAACTTTAGATATTCGCAGGCATTGGCGCGGGTAATGCCCGGCACCGGGCAGGTCTTGCACAGGTCAGGTGTCCAGCGCTGGCCTGCAGCCCGGAGCAGCCGGCATTCCTCCGTGTTTCTACCGCGGTAATAGTCTCCATAGAAGTAAGGGCATTCGACGCCCGCAGGGGTTTTCATGATTTGAATTATAGACCTTTATGTCACCGCTCCCCTTTTGAAATATGAATTTTTGATGGAGATTTGGCCTCCCCAACTTAATTCCAGTTTAGAAAAGCGGTGCTTCCTCAGTAAAGAATAAGCGAGTGACCTGTTCCGTGCCCAGTGTCACTCGCTCCATTTTAAATTTGCTACGGTCACTGCCTGGTCAGCCGGGATTAAACGCGGGTGACGTATTCGCCCGTCTCGGTGTTGACGCGGATTGTATCGCCGACCTTCACGAACTGCGGGCAGTTGACCTGCAGACCGGTTTCGGTGGTGACTTTCTTGGTCACGCCGGTGGCCGTATCGCCGCGGATGGCGGTCTCGGCCTGGACAACCTTCAGATCCACCGAGCTGGGGATCTCCACATCGAGCGGGGCGCCCTTGTAGAAGGTCAGCTTGACTTCCATGCCTTCCTTCAGGAAGGGAGCCTTCTCGCCGAGCACATCGCCCTTGATGGCCGGCTGCTCGAAGGTTTCATTGTCCATGAAATGATAGAAATCGCCGTCGGTATAAAGATAGGAGACGTTATGGAAATCCAGGCTGACGTCCTGGACGGATTGGCCGGAGCTGAAGGTGCGCTCAATATTGGCACCCGTCAGCAGGTTGCGGGCCTTGATGCGGATGTTGGCGTTGCCGCGGCCGGTCTTGTTGTGGCTGTAATCCAGCACTTTGTAGAGGGTTCCATCCAGTTCAAAGGTGACGCCTTTGCGTAATGCATTTACATCAATCATTCTTGCACTTTCCTTGTTGTTATGAGATGAAAATTGAAGCCGCAGGATTATACCAGAGAGAGAGGGGATTGGAGAATGGGGAATGGAGAAAAAAGAATAGAAAGCAGAGAGGAGAGAGAACAGAGTTAAGAATAGCGAATAGATATTCGATCGTATAGAGTAGAGATTGGGGGAAAGATGGTTAGTGGGTTGATTCGGAGGCGGGGTCATCCCGCAGGAGCTGGATGGCGTGGGGCAGGACAGGGATCACGACTTGAAGGTTTTCTGCGGCCCCTTTTGGGCTGCCGGGCAGGTTGACGATCAGCGTCCGCTTTCGGATGCCGGTCACGATGCGGGAGAGCATGGCATGCGGAGTGATCTTCAGGCTGGCAGCACGCATTGCTTCTGCCAGGCCGGGCGCCTCCCGGTCGATGACGGCCCGGGTCGCTTCGGGTGTGACATCCCGCGGCGCAAAACCGGTGCCGCCGGTGGTCAGGACCACATCCAGCTCGCCGCCGTCGGCCCAGGCGATGAGCAGCTCGCGGATAGCGGCCTGGTCGTCTGGCAGGATGGTCTGCCGTGTCACAGTCCAGCCCTGCCCTTCGACCAGGCGGGCCAGCGCCGGACTGGAGGCGTCCTCACGCTCGCCGCGCGACGAGCGGTCTGAGACAGTCAGGATCCCGATTCGCAGGCTCATAGTAGATTTTTCCCGAACAGGTGGACGGTGTCCATATGCTCCCAGCCATGTTTCCGGTAAAACGGCTCAACATCGTGATTGTCTTCCGCGATCAACAGGTAACTTTTGAGGCAGCCTTTTCGCCGCAGCCGTTCCTCGATTTCCTCCATCAGCTGCGAACCGATCCCCCGGCCCTGGAAGGAGGCGCTGACCGCCAGATGGTAGATCATGCCGCGCCGGCCATCGTAGCCGCCGATGATCGATCCTACAATCTCCTCCCCGCACTCTGCCACCAGGAAGAGATCGGGATCGCGCGCCAGCTTCTTTTCGATCTCGGCCGGTGTATCCGAGCGACCGACGCGTACACCCTTTTCCATGGAAGACCACAGGTTGATGACCTGCTGGTAGTCCTCCGGAAAACGGAACTGGCGGATCTGAAACGCGGAGCTCACAGGCCTATGAATACTTCAAAACACTGATCAGCTCATCCGGCATGAAGGGTTTCTGCAGGAACGCATTGGCCCCGAGCTGCAGGCACTCGTCTGCCATGTTCAGGCCGGAGGTCATGACCACGCGGACATTGGCGGTGTCCTGGTTCCTGCGGATCGCCTCCAATACCTTCATGCCGCTTTGTTCGCCAAGGTGGACGTCCATGAAGATCGCATCCGGTTTTTCACGCTCCACTTCCGCCGCAATATCCGTCTCTACGTCCAGCGCCACCACTTCAAACCCCTCCATTTTGAGAAGGGTCTTTAACAATGCAACCATGGTCGAGTCATCCTCTGCGAGTAGTATCTTTGCCATTTCCCTTTGTTTTCCTTGATGCAGCTTTTTTTGGTTTGCTGTTTGTCCTGGTCTGCGATGATTTTTTGGCTGCCTCCAGGGCGGATTGGATGACATCGTCCACGGTATCCACAAAAACAAACTTCATCTCTTTCTTGATCTCTTCAGGGACATCCTCAAGATCCTGTTCATTGCGCTTCGGCAGGATGATCGTACGCAGTCCATTGCGGTGAGCTGCAAGCACCTTCTCCTTGACGCCGCCAATGGGCAGAACCTGACCCCGCAGTGTGATCTCGCCGGTCATACCCACCCTGGGCTTGACCTTGCGCCCGGACACCAGCGAGACGAGCGCGGTCGCCATGGTCACGCCCGCGGACGGGCCATCCTTGGGAGTGGCTCCGGCCGGGATATGCATGTGGAAATCGGACTTGTTAAAGAATTCCGGCTCGAGCCCGAGCTGCTTGGCCTTGGAGCGTACATAGGACAGGGCAGCGCGCGCCGATTCGCTCATCACATTGCCGACCGAACCGGTGATCTGAAAGCCCTTGCCGCCGGGCATGCTGGTCGCTTCCACGAACAGCACATCGCCGCCGTAGGGAGTCCAGGCCAGGCCGGGCACCACGCCCGGGATCGCGATACGCTGGTTCATCTCTTCATTGCTCTGGAAGATCGGGTGGTCGAGGTATTCCTCCACCAGCTCCGGCGTGATCTCCGTATGCTCGACCTTGCCTTCGGCAATGCGCGTGCCCACTTTGCGGCAGATCGCGCCGATCCTTCTTTCGAGACTGCGCACGCCTGCCTCGCGCGTATATTCACGGATCAGCTTGCGCAGGGCATCGTCGGTAAACTTGATCTCTTCCTCGTGCAGGCTGTTCTCGCGGATCTGGCGCGGGATCAGGTAGCCCTTGGCGATGGCGATCTTTTCGTTCTCGGTGTAACCGGAGAGATAGATGATCTCCATGCGGTCGCGCAAGGGACCGGGAATCGTTTCCAACGTGTTAGCCGTGGTAATGAAGAAAACCTGCGAGAGGTCAAACGCCACTTCAAGATAGTTGTCGCGGAACTCAGTATTCTGCTCGGGGTCAAGGACCTCCAGCAAGGCGGAGGCCGGATCGCCGTGAAAGTCGAACGTCAGCTTATCGATCTCGTCCAGCATAAAGACCGGGTTTTTCGACTCGATCCGGCGGAGGGCCTGCAGAATGCGGCCCGGCATGGAGCCAATGTAGGTCCGTCGATGACCGCGGATCTCGGCTTCATCCC
>JBLNAU010000150.1:0-6161 GCA_050259515.1 Syntrophothermus sp. | reverse complement strand
CAACAAAATCCTATCCACTAAGGAGAAAACGATTATGGAAATGAATTCGCGTGAACTACTGACAGTCATCCACGGCATGGTGTTTGGCTTCATCTTCCTGCTGGGCTTCAGCGGTGCCTTGTACATGGTGTACAGCATGAAGCCTGAACTGCTGACCGTCAATGGCATCAAGAGGACAGCTAATGGCGCCAAGGCGTATATGTGGCTCCTGGCCCTTTCGGTGTGGGGTGCGGTATTCACCGGCGCCTGGATTGTTTACCCCTACTATCGCGCTGTTCCGCCCGAGGGTACTCTCGACCTTTCCACCTTCCCCAAGTTCCTGTTGCTTGCCAGTGAGAGCACTGCGAAGTGGCATGAGTTCGGTATGGAATGGAAAGAGCACGTCGCCTTCCTCGCCCCCATGGCTGCCACCGTCGTTGCTTTCGTGGTCGCCTACTATGGCCCTCTGCTGGCCAAAAAAGTCGGTGAGCGTCGCGCTGTGATGATCTTCTTCATCTTCGCCTTCGTCGCCACTGCCATCGCCGGAATGTTTGGCGCCTTCATCACCAAGGCTGCAGCGGTCCGCTGATCACTTGAGAAAATTCTAAAAGGAAAAAATCATGGCAACTTTAGCTAAAGAATTGAACGAGACCGATAAAGTAAATGGTCCAGTCTCTGCTGCTCTGCTCGCCGGTGGAATTGGCTGCGCTGCAATGGGTCTGATCACCCTGATCTACGAAATCAACGACAAATCCGCTTTCGCAAAGAGCCTGGCCTGGAACAAGGGTGTCGGCGGCCTCTCTGGTAAATCCGGACTGTCCATCATCATCTTCTTCCTCTCCTGGGCGATCCTGCACTACGTCTGGAAGGACAAGGAAACCAACTTCGCCCGCATCTCCTCGATCGCCATTGCCCTGCTCTTCGTTGGACTGATCGGTACGTTCCCCCCTGTCTGGGAGCTGTTCAAATAATAAAATTGGGTTCTTAGATCCCGCAGATGGTTCTGCGGGATTTTTTATTCCTTTCCCATGCGCTCGAAAATATGGTGCTCAACCGCATAAATGGCCAGTTCGATACGATTATTGAAATGCAGCTTTTCGAATATTGTGCCCAGATAGTTGCCAACGGTCTTTTCACTCAGGTTCAAAATTTTTCCGATCTCGGCATTGGTCTTGCCGCGTGCAACCTGCACGAGCACATCCATCTCACGATCTGAAAGCTCGCGGAAGGCATCCTCCTCGGCTTTACGATCCAGTTCCCGGACGTGGGAGATCAGCCGGGCCGTAGTGGACGGATCGAGCAGCGCTTCCCCTCGGGCCGCGGCGCGAATCGCCCTCAACAGTTCTTCATTCCCGACCTGCTTAAGCACGTATCCCACTGCTCCCGCGCCGATCGCGCGCACCACGAGATCGTCATCTGCAAAGGACGTGACCATCACAACCTTGCTATCCGGGAAGCGAGCTGTGACCTGGCGGGTGGCCTCGATGCCGCCTTCGCCCGGAAGGCGGATATCCATCAGTACCACATCCGGATGAAATTTTTCCACTGCACGGACCGCCTCTCCGGCAGTGCTTGCCTCAGCGACCACTTCCATATCGGGCTGGTCGTTCAGGAGGGTCATCAGGCCCAGGCGAACAATGGCGTGATCGTCTACGAGCAGAATGCGTGTTTTTGTCATTTATCTTCCCAGGGAATGAGGAGCGTCACCGTCGTACCTTTATTGGAGGGTTCAGAAAACTGTAATTCGCCGTTCAAGAGCCTGGAACGGTCGCGCATGTTTCTTAATCCGTAGCCTGGCCGGGCGCTGGGTGAAAAACCAATCCCATCATCTTTAATTGCCACTTGCAGTCTTTCCCCCAGATCCAGGGCGCTCAATGACACGCTACGCGCTTTTGCATGTCGAACGATGTTCGCAAAGGCCTCATTGATAATCGAGTAAAGATGACGCGTACGCAGTGGAGAGAGATTTTTTTCCTGGGGAATTTTCAGGTCAAGCGCGATACTGACCAGCGTGTTGTAATGCGGATTATCTGCAAAGTCTGCCAACAGCTGTGCAACTGATTTGTCGGTGGGAAATGTATCCGGATTGTTAAGTTCAGCCAGATTATACCGGAGGTCGGCAATGGCATCGTTCAGCACCACTGTCGCTCGTCCCAGCCTGTTGCCCAGCTCTCCCTCTGAGGCCGTCAGGCGGGCGGCCGATTCCACCAACAATCCAGCCGTGTATACCTTCTGGATGGCTCCGTCATGAAGCTCACGGGCGAGGCGCTCATGTTCTGAATTAATGATCTGTTGCTGTTCCAATTCCTCGATCCTTCTCTGGGTTTCAACGGTGAATATCTCCAGGGAGCGTATCACAGAAACAGCGATCACCAGGCAAACAAGTGTCCGGAAAACGATGATCGGTATTCCAACTGCCTGTTCGAAAGTAACCGTATTTAGGACATTTCCAGGGAAAAAGTTTACTGCTGGGGGAACAAGACCCGCCAGAATCGCATAAATGCCAATGGAAATACCAGCGATCCGCAAGGTACTGTAAATGACGGGAACGTTTAGTGGCTGAATGCGCTTGATGGCGTGTAAACGCAAACCATATGCCGCCAACAGGCCGCCGGGAAGACAAATGAAATAACGCGACACGGCACTGCTTGTATGATGCCATGTTTCCATATCAGGTTGAAAGGGAAGCAGAATAAAGAATACGAAGATGGTCCAGGCAGCGAGCGAGGCACCCGGGATCCAAGCCCATTTCTTCGCAGCCTTGGATGGCAGGACGGAGATCCCGAACTCAAACAGAGCGGCAAAGGAGGCGGCTAGAAGGATGAGCTGGGCCACCTCCAGCATCCGAATGACACGCGGATCCATATATTGAGCCTGAACGGGAATGAACAAATCCCCCCATTCATTAAATGCATGGGTGATCCCGAAAGCCGCCAGCCAGCGCAGGCTGCGTGCCAGCTCCAGACGCGAGGACTGCTGAGCCTGTAATAAAATGGCAAAGCCCAGGATAAAAAATCCCAGGCCGTACACGAAAAGAACTATCTCTCGATTGAGAATAAAAAACTGATCTACAGGCATTCGAGACCGGTGCTCACTGGAAAGATGAAAATAATTTTATCAGGAAATTTCAGGATAATGTTTTTACCTTTTACACCGCTAGATCCGTGAAAATGGATCGCTCCCGTCTAGGATTTAAACAAAAGAAAACCTCGTGG
The DNA here is from genome assembly GCA_050259515.1 of Syntrophothermus sp. Classification (GTDB taxonomy): domain Bacteria; phylum Chloroflexota; class Anaerolineae; order Anaerolineales; family Villigracilaceae; genus Defluviilinea. The sequence goes on along the minus strand of JBLNAU010000150.1, from coordinate 2,967 downwards.
AGGGTCCACGAGGTTTTCTGATCAGAGGATTTTATCCGAATCCTGGGCTGGTTTTGCCGTCTTCATTTTCCGGGAAAAGGTATTTGGCAGGGTTCCGGTCGAAAGCTTCCTTGCAGCCATCGGAACAGAAGTAGTAGATCTCTCCATCCACTACAGTTTGAGCGGGAGCTGTATCAATGTTGATCTGCATGCCGCAAACGGGGTCTTCTATCATTCCTAGCATGGGGGCTCCTTTCGTTCCATACTCCGGTTAACGTCCTTACCACCCAATTGTTATTATAGGAAAACTCACTTTACTTTCAAGTCCCCGGTAAACTCCTCGGCTCGGCTACGGGAATAGTGATGGATCAGAAAAGCTCCCACGATCAGAGCAGGGATGACGATCAATCCCGCTTCCGGACCGAAGGGGCCGCCGGTCCACAGCTCCGGCCCGTGGACCTGGATGCGGGTCAATGGATAGATATCCAGGCCCGAGACGGGAAAGCCAAAACCTACGCCCTCAAAGAAGTTCCAGCCGAGATGCATCCCCATCGGCAGCCAGAGCTGCCTGGTTCGGACGTAGGCATATGCGAAAAATAGCCCGGCCAGAAATATCCCCACGGTGCTGGCCCAGTTGGCACCGGGATTAAAAATATGCAGGATACCGAAAATCGCCGAAGAAAGGATGACACCCCAGAACAGGTTCAGCCCGCTGGCAATGGTTTGTAGCTGATAGCCACGGCACAAAAGCTCTTCGGTCCAGGCCACAAAAATGAAGATCACAAAGAATAGTAGTGTATTTTTTAGGACCAGGCTGATGGGATCGAACTGCCAGGCAAACCCCTGGAAGGTGATCCAGCCCATCCAGTACATGAACGAATAGATCAGGCCCATTTGCAGCAGAGTGATCAGGATCCCAGCCAGAATGTCGAAAAGCGTGCGGGGATTCAGTTTAAGCCCCAGGCTCTCGATCGACCTTTTATCCAGGAAGCGCCTGGCAAAAAAGATGGAGAGAGTGACCGCTGAGGCTTCGGCGATCCCGCTCAGCAGCAGGTATGCCGGGGGAAGTTTTGTTTCAGAAGCGAGCAGGGATGGGTTGACAACGAATAAAATGGAGCTCAGGAGAATGCTGAGACATCCACCGATCAACAGCATTAGAACAGTTTGCAGCAACAGTCGCCAGCCCGCCCGCAGCCGCGGCTCGTCCGCTGAAAAAAACAGGTAATTAAAGAAGGAACGGTTTTGAGGAGTGTTCATGGGATTTTATACAGGGAGTAAACCTTGTCTGGGGTTTGGCCGACGAGAGTCAGTCGTCCCAGGGTCTCTTCGAGTATTTTTTGTGTGGCGGGAGTAAATTTATAGGAAGCCGTGTCGCTTAGGAAGTCCAGCCCTCTCTCATAAACGAGGACGTGGGTATATTGTTCTGATTTCCAATGTTGAATGATTTCCTCCGGTGTCTTATATAAATACGCATCGTGGGCGAAATTGGAATTGATCACGTCGGGCTGGACCGGTTGTGAAAGGCCATAGGAGCGTGGTTCGAAAAGATTGTAGACGCGCCCCTTGGCAGGTAGTTGATCCATCAAGCTCATAAGTGCGGCATAGGATGGATTCACCCGTGCAATGTACTGCTCGCGGCTTTGTATACCCAGGGCAACGGACAGGGGATTGCGCTGGATGACAAAAATCCCGTTATCAACAACGATTAATAGAAGGACCAGCCCAATCAGGGTGTCAACTAGGAAACTCACTTTGAGCCTTGCCGTATCCAAAGCGTGGACCGCCTCCCATCCGAGTGCGGTTGGAATGCTGAACGCCATCACAGCGGGAAAGAGATAGCGTGCCTGCCATAGGGCGGACGTGTTGATCACACCTACCGTCCATGCAGCAAAGTTCAAGGCAGTGAAGCAACCAATGGACACCAGGGAAAATCTTTTCGCGGAGTCTTGTAATCCAGGAAAAATGAGGACCCACAACGCCATGGGGAGTAGAAGAAGGTAGAGAGGCCCGAACCGCCCATCAAAATATGTTACATCACGATACCCGAGAGTAATATTCACCGGGAGCATCAAAATCTGGGAGAGATTCCATCCAATGCCCGTGCCTGCCTCTGTCCACCATTTGGCGAGGAAGTCATCCCAGTAGCGCCCGCCGAAGAGAAAAGGATAGAAGGGATTGCCCATAAAAATTGCGTTTCGGAGGTACCATGGCAGGGCAATAAGCAATGTGATCAGGCTGAACCGAAAGGCAGAACAGAACCTTTTGATGATTGGGCGCTCAAATAAGAGGATCAGCCCACAAGTCAACGGGATCGTAAAAGACTGGTATTTGACGCCCATTGCCATTCCTGAAAGAATGGCAGTGATAGTTAAAGGGAATCCCGATTTCCATTCTCGATTTAAGGTAAGTGTGTAAAGGGCGGCAACGGCATAATAGCAAAGCGCCATATCGACATACGCCCAGGAAGCCAGCATGACTAGGGATGGGATGGCTGTCACCAGCAGCAGGGTTTTTCGCCCGATCTCTGTTCCCCAGATCCTTGTGCTCCAACGCCAGAGCATCAGCACAGCCAGTATGCCCCAGGCCAGGTGGAGCATTTGGGCGGCACGCTCACTGTCCATCGCAAGTGCCCAGAGATAGACGCTCTCCGTAAGAGTTGGATACCAATACGGAAGAATATTCACAGCCTGGAGACCGCCATGCTGTAAGACAGTGGCAGGCTGTGCCAGGTGGTTGATCAATACGTCAAATGCTTCGAAGGGGGGCGCAAGCGTGAGAAGGAAGGCAAACAGCAGGGTTGTCCAGATCACTACTCGGTTGAAATAAGAATATTGATTGAAGGAAATATTGAGCTGTGCTCGAAGCGACCGAAAATCACTGCGTAATTGCTGAACATCGTTTCGGAGCAGAAAAAAAACTGCCAGGCTCCATTGAACGATTGCCAGAAAGGCCTCATGTGCAAGCTGTGCAACCGAGAAAAACAAGCCG
>JBLNAU010000149.1:0-2905 GCA_050259515.1 Syntrophothermus sp. | reverse complement strand
ATCGCGATACACACAAGGCTGCTGCCGCTCCGAATGTGGGATAGGAATCATTTAAAACCAGGCACTCCTTCTTTATGATCGGGTGCAGTCCTGGGGGTTATAATATTTTTAATAGGTTTGTGTTCCTTTCGCGATTGAGGAGAGACCCATGCGCAGGTTCAAGGCTGTTGGAGTGTATTTCCTGATCTTTGCTTTGATGGCAGCCTGCCTCCTTGTCGTCTTCTCCCGGTTATTGGGACCAAAAATTGGAAACACGTTCTCAACCATCGCGAATTCCCTTCCCGACAGCGTACCCGGCACCTCCCTGCCTACGATGCCGGGACTTCTGCAGACGCCCTCCGGAACCGGTGGAGAGTCGCCCCTCTCAGACGTGGACCGTCTCCTCCAGCAATCCATGATGGCCAGCCTGGCTTACAATGCCCCGCACGAAATGAAGCTTGACGAGAGCCTGCCGATCCAGCTGGTGATCAATCCCAGCCTGTCGGAGGAGGAGCTGAAGAAACAAGTCACCGGGCCCGGGACGGTCGTGACCAGCGATGTAAAGATCACCAAAGAGATGGAAGCCAAGATCTTCTCACCTGACCCGGATGCATTCAAGATCCAGGACTTGCAGCCTGCCCGCCAGATGATCAGTGATATCGAAAACACGAAATGGACCTGGTATGTCACGGCTAAAAAACCGGGCCGGCAAAAACTGAGCGTGGTCGTCTATCGCGTCATCGAATATCAGGGGGAAAAACTACCCAGGGTCGTACAGGAATACGAATCGGATATAGACGTCAAGGTCACGCCACTCAGCCAGGCCGCTTCTCTTTGGAAGATCGGGCTGGCGATCGTCCTGCTGGGTGGGATCGCCGGGGCCTGGTTCTGGTATGGCAGCCAAAGGAGGGGGGAGGCTCCCGGCCTGGCCGGACGCCGCAGGCTGGGCCGTTCCAAGCGCAAAAGCCAGGGCAATCTCTTTATTTCCTACCGCCGCTCAGACAGCGCAGACATTGTCGGGCGCATCTATGACAGCCTGGTGGAAGTATTTGGCCGGGAGTCCATTTTCAAGGATGTGGATTCGATCCCGCTCGGCGTGGACTTCAAGCAATACCTGGACCAAAAGGTGAGCGAGTGCAGGGTGCTGCTGGCAGTCATCGGCGACGACTGGCTCGACGCCCGGGACGCGCAGGGCCAGCGGCGGCTCGATGACCCGGACGATTTCGTCCGGATCGAAATCCAGTCTGCCCTGGAAAGGGACATCCCGGTGATTCCCCTGCTGGTGCGGGGAGCGCAAATGCCGGACGAAGATCGTCTTCCGCCTGCCCTGCACAAGCTGGTCTATAAGAACGGCATGCCGATCCGCCCGGACCCGGATTTTCACCACGACATTGACCGGCTGGTCGCCGCGCTGGATCAGTACATTTGATGGCGCCGGATAAAGACCAATGGTAACAAATTGGCTGGCCTGGTACCGCTCCTCTGTAAGATGGCAGTAATCAATAAGCCATGTTGGAGGAGAAAATAAGCGCGGCGCTGCCGGGACAGGGAGGGAACAAAGTTAACGCTCCATGCGTTGTTCTTCAGAACAACCAAGGAGCCACCCAATGAAAACGAAACTTTTATTTGTATTGATCCTGACGTTCATGATCCTGGCACAGGTTGGGTGCGCGCCATCCACCGCCAGTTCCGATGCCTGCCCAACCGCTGCAGCAGATACCAGGCTCCTGACGAACACACAAGACGGCTACTGCCTGCTGTATCCCGTGCAGGATTCGGCGGAGCTGCCCGGCTTCATCGTGATCAACCCGTTCACCGGACCGGGTGACATCCCCGGCGATGCCTGGGTCAACATCCAGGTGCAGGACTCAGCCAACCGGACAGCCGCCCAGGCAGCGGACGAGGCGATCGCGGCTGCGGGCCAGGGCTTCGACATAAACCGGTCAGAGATCCAGGTGGACGGCAGCCAGGCCATCGTGGTGGACGGGTTGCCCGGGCTGGATCTCAACCGCGTCGTGTACATCGTCCGCAACAACCGTTTGTACACGCTCACCTTCATGCCATGGCAGCCGGGCGGCATGCAGAGCACACCCCTGGAACACCTGTATGATACGATCCTGCAGTCCATCCACTTCCCGGCCGCGGAGTAGGCGCACCGATGATGAATATCAGGCCACTGCCCCCCAAATTCCTGGCGGCCATGGTCGCCGTCCTGCCGCTCCCCGGGTCGCCTTTGTACGACGGCGACGACCAGAGGGTCATGGACCAGGCCCTGGCAGACCTTGAAGTGTATAAAAACGCGGGAGTCGACAGCGTCATCTTCGAGAACGATCACGACCTGCCTTATATCCAGCCGCCCCTGGACGAAACGGGAGTCGCCCTGATGACCCGCATTGCCCAGGAGGCGCGGGGACGGTTCGACGGCCCGCTTGGGGTCCAAATGCTGGAGGCGGCCAACGTCACCTCCCTGGAGATCGCGGCCGGGGCGGACCTGGATTACATCCGGGCGGAAGCGTATGTTTTTGCGCACGTGGGAGGCAGCGGGGTCATCCACGGCTCGGCGGGAAGAATCCTGCGCAGACGGAAGGAGCTGAACGCCGTGCACATCAAAGTCTTTGCGGACGTCAAGAAGAAGCACGGCTCACACTCGCTGACGATCGACCTGGACATCCAGGATGAGATCCGGCAGGCGGAATTTTTCCTGGTGGACGGCGTGATCGTGACCGGTCAATTTACCGGGACCCACCCGGACAGGGCTGACCTGCTCAAAGCAAAAAGCGCCACGAAGCTGCCTGTTATCATCGGCTCAGGGATGACGGCCGAAAACATCCCGGACTATCTGCCCCTGGCCGATGGGTTTATTGTGGGGTCCACATTTCGCAGGGACGGAAAGTTCCTGGAGATTCTGGAGCCCGGGCGGCTCGAC
>JBLNAU010000148.1:0-2534 GCA_050259515.1 Syntrophothermus sp. | reverse complement strand
CCGATCGAAACGCCCGAGGGCTGGCTGTTGTTCTATCACGGCGTGCTCACCTCCTGCAACGGGTTTGTCTACAGTTTTGGCGCCGCGCTGCTCGACCTCGATCAGCCGTGGAAGGTCATTGCCCGCGGCGCGCCGTACCTGCTCTCGCCGCAAACTTACTATGAATGTGTCGGCGATGTACCGAATGTGGCGTTCCCATGCGCGGCCCTGTACGATGAGCCGACCGGCCGAATTGCCATCTACTATGGCGGCGCGGATACAGTGACGGCCCTTGCCTTTGCCAGGGTCGATGAAGTGCTTGACTTTGTCAAATCCAACTCGGAGATCTAAGGGATGTCACAGGAATTTACCCTCGGGGTGAACTACTGGCCCCGCCGCAAGGCCATGTACTGGTGGAGCAATTTTGATGCCGGCGAGGTCCGTGAGGAGTTCGCGATCATCCGAGATATTGGACTGAAGGTTGTACGCCTGTTCCTGCTTTGGGACGACTTCCAGCCCGAGCCCATGTCCGTTTCGCGTGAGGCGGTGGACAACCTGGTCAAGGTGGCCGATATCGCCGTGGAGAACGGCCTCCAGCTCAATGTCACTTTCTTTACAGGTCACATGAGCGGACCGAACTGGAGTCCGCGCTGGCTGGTGGGCGGGGATCTGCCGCCAGCCGCGCATCAACATTCGATCCGGGATGTGGTCAGCGCCGGGCAGATCACAGACAAGGGCTATCGCAACATGTATCATGATGAGGTGGCTTTGAGTGCGGCAAAGCTGTTGGTGAAAACGGTTGTCAGCGCGCTCAAGGATCATCCCGGCATCTGGTTGTGGAACCTTGGCAACGAGCCGGATCTGTTTGCATGGCCCAACTCATCAGAAGAAGGCGCGGCCTGGGTCCGGGACATGGTCGGGCTGATCAAATCGATCGATCCCAATCGCCCGGTGACGATCGGGCTGCACGGCGACGGGATCCACCGGGATAACGGTTTCCGCATCGACAAGGTGTACGCGGAAACGGATGTAGCCGTGATGCACTCCTATCCCATGTACACACCCTGGGCACGCCAGCCGCTCGATCCGGATTTCGTCCCCTTCACGTGCGCGCTGGTGGCAGCTCTGGGCGGCAAGCCCGTGCTGATGGAGGAATTCGGAGGCTGCACAGCGTTACCGGGCCAGGCCACCTACAACATGAAATGGACCGAAACCAACGGGCGCGAGCGCGAGCAGTTCATGGCCAGTGAGGAAGACCTGGCAGAATTCCTCCGACTGACCATCCCCAAATTACATGACAGCGGTGCAACGGGCGCGTTCATCTGGTGCTATGCCGATTATGCCTATGAGCTTTGGGACCGGCCCCCGTGCCAGAACCAGTGGCACGAGCGCTTCTTTGGTCTCGTCCGGCCGGATGGTTCCTTGAAGCCGCATGCGAAGGTCTTCCAGGATTTTGCGAAGACCCAGCCGCAGGTCAAGCCCATACCGGAATATGCCAGGTTAAAAGTGGACCCGGATGAGTTCTACGCGGAACCTCTCCCCCACCTCGCTTCACTATACGAGGAATATGTGGCAGGCGTCGAAAAGGCCACTGCCAGTCCTTCCTCTGATCAGTAACATTTAGTTTTCAATTCACCTTTCGGAGCCAATCATGTCAAGAATTGACGATCTTCTCTCAAAAATGACCCTTGAAGAAAAAATATCCATGCTGGCAGGCGCGGATTTGTGGCACAGTGTCCCGGTGCCGCGGCTCGGCATCCCGCAGTTCAAAGTCACGGATGGACCTAACGGTGCGCGCGGCGCCTGGGCCAGCCTGGCCTCTCCATCCGTTGCCACACCGGTGGGAATCGCGCTGGGCGCCACCTGGAATCCCGCGCTGGTCGAAAAGGTCGGCAACGTGCTGGCCGATGAGCTGGAAGCCAAGGGCGCGCATATCCTGCTGGCTCCCACGGTCAACATCCACCGCACGCCGATCGCTGGACGCAACTTCGAGTGTTATTCCGAAGATCCATTCCTCTCGGGGATGATCGCATCCGCTTACATCAAGGGAATCCAGGATAAAGGCAAGGGGGCGTGCATCAAGCATTTTGTGGCCAACGACCAGGAATATGAGCGCTTCTCGATCAGCTCGGAAGTGGACGAGCGCACCCTGCGTGAGATCTATCTGGAGCCCTTCCGGATTGCCACACGCAATTCGAATCCGTGGGCGGTCATGTCTTCCTACAATCGGGTCAATGGAACATATGCCTGTGAAAACGATCATACGCTCAAGGACATCCTCAAGACGGAATGGGGATACGACGGCATCGTCATGTCCGACTGGTTCGGCACCTATGACACGGATGTCCCGGCAGGCGGCCTGGATCTTGAGATGCCCGGTCCGTCGCGCTGGATGGCAGAGGAGCATGTAAAGAATGCCCTCGAGAAGGGTACCCTGACTGACGAAGCGCTGAACGACAAGGTCCACCGTCTGCTCGGGGTATTGGAAAAGGCTGGTTTGTTTGACAATCCCGTCCTGCATACCGAAAGGGGTGAGAACAGGCCTAAGCATCGCA
>JBLNAU010000147.1:0-6573 GCA_050259515.1 Syntrophothermus sp. | reverse complement strand
ATCATAAACCCCCCCCCCACTCAATAATTGGGTACCCCGGTTTCACTGTAAAAACCTATTGTCGACGCGTATTGTCCGTGGCCACTTCCCGCTTCTTTGATTCTTATCTCCTGCACTCGCTGGATTGGAGCGCAGGTTTGATTCTACGGTGATTATGGCTGGGCGATATCGAACCAGTTCACATTCACGGTGATCGGTAGAACGTTGAGGGAGGAAATATTGAAGCCGACCGCGCCTTCATTGAAACCATAAGTGGTGTCTTTGACGGTCTTCAGCTCCGTTCCATTGATATACAGGGTGATCTCATCGCCCTTGCAGTCCATCTTATACTCATTGACTTCCCTGCCCTGTTTCAATGCAGTAGTACCGCCGTTGTCGAGGATGTTGTATTTGCCATCCACGGCATACAGGTACCACACGCCCCCACTCTCCACGCTGAACTCATACCATTGGGTTCCATCGCTGTTCATACGGCAGACCAGGCTGACATTGTTGTTATTACGACCGCGGTTCTCTGCATTGAGGGTCAGCGAGACATCCTGATAGGTGAACGGGTTGTACACATAGTAGACATACAGGTTTTTATCACCCAGGTCAAACAGCAGGTGATCATCCTCCTGTTGGATGACCAGGTTCTTGTCGCTGCCTGAGCCAAGCGTAAAGGATGTCCAGTTGTCCGGATTATATTCTGCTTCAAATTCCTCGGTGAAGAAATCCTTTGCTTCACCGTTTGTGCCGGTGGAAGTATTGCTTCCGCCGCCGCTCACGTCAAAGTTGCCGGTCACGGCCAGCTCGCGTCCGTTCAACTGGCCTTCCAGAAGCTCCCCGGTCGCATAGCGGATCACCGACATGGACATGGTATCCGTCGCGTTGTGACTGCGGATGACGTCGCAGTAATCCTTCATCGTGCCGTCGGTTGCCAGGACAAGCCCTTCCAACTGATAAATGATGTCGCCCGGTTTGATGCCGGCCTTGTCGGCAGGGGAGCCGGATTTGACCGAGGAAACCCAGATGCCACTCAGGGAGCCATCGTCGGAAAGGACCGCCGTTCCATTCACACCGATCGAGTCCACGTCCTTTCCGGTTTTCAGCTCTTCGATAATGGGCATGGCGATATCCGAGCCAATCGCAAAATACTGGTTGGCATCCTGGAGACCACTGTAATTGATGCCCACCACTTCTCCGTTTGCACTCACCAGTGGGCCGCCCGAGTTGCCCGGGTTGATGGTTGCATCGTGACCCAGGACGTGCCCGACGGAGGCCCAGTCCGTATTTCCGTTGGCGTTCGTCTTGGAGATAATTCCCTTGGTCAGGTTATATTCCGGCTCGCCCAGAGGGAAACCGGCAGCATAGACTTCCAACCCGGGTTTGACCTCGTCGGTATACCAGTTGAGGGACGGATACTTGCCGCCATCCTCGATCTGGATCACTGCCAGGTCGGAGCATTCGGACAGACCCAGTACCTTTGCGTTGCGCGGGGTCGTTTCGCCGCCCAACCAGACCTTTACCAGCGCAGCCCCTGCCACAACATGATTATTGGTGACCGCGATTCCGGAGGGATCAACGATAAACCCCGAGCCGCGTCCGGCGGAATTCAACTGCAAACCGAATTGCGGGTCCACAAAAGTGCCCTGGGCTTCGATTTGAATGGTGGCGTCCTTGACATTATCGACACTATTAATGGTTCCACCCTGGTTCTCTGGCGGGGCGGTTGCAGGCTCCGTCGCCGGCTTTGCGGGCTCCTGCGTGGGTGCATTCCCGCCACCTCCCCCGCTTAGGGCGGAGCACGCCAGACTGACGAGCATAAGCAATGTGACAAAAAAGAGCATTGGACGAATGTGTTTCATAGAATCTCCTTTGAAGAATTAGACATAAAGTATAGCATGGGGGAAATCGGAAATCCTGGTTTGCGAATTACACTTTCCAAACAAATTACCTTGTCATTGATTCTTTTTATGGTACATTCACAATCGTTATGCCCACCGCTGCCATCCTTCTCCTGCTCCTTTCTGCGTCACTGCATGCGATCTGGAATTTGCTTCTCAAACGATCGCAGGAAAAATATACTGCCATGGGCTGGCAGGTGATCATCAGTGGGATCTTTGCATTTTTCCTGCTGATCTTTACAGGCTTTCCTCCCCGCTCCATGTGGCTGTTTGCCTCGATCAGCATGATCCTGGAGGCGGTCTATTTCATCCTGCTTTCGAATGCATACAGTGACCATGATTTCTCGCTGGTCTATCCCATCGCCCGCGGGACGGCACCGGCTTTCCTGATGCTCTGGTCCATTCTCTTCCTGCACGAAACTCCTACCCCTGGCGGCATCCTGGGAATCGGTTTGATCGTGGCCGGGATGGTGATCATTGGCGCGACAAGTCTCATTCAGAATCGCGGCAGCCGGCTCCATATGAAAGGGGTGCTTGTCGCGCTGTCCGTTGCCCTGATCATCTCGATGTATACCCTGATCGATGGAACGGCCGTCAAGAACGGACGCCCTCTTCCCTATGCCTTGACGATGTTCATGCTGGTCCCATTCATTACCACCACCTACAACGTCCGGCGCTTTGGCTGGAGGCAGTTCGCTGCAGCCTGGAACGGACCGCGCATTCCTTTGATCCTGGCTGCGGTCCTGGGTGTGGTCGCCTACCTGCTGGCTCTGATCGCCTACACATTTGCCCCGTTAAGCTATTCAGGTGCCATACGGGAGGTCAGCGTGGTGATCGGTGCATTCCTCGGATGGCAATTTCTGGATGAGCCAATGGGCGGGACCCGCGTCCTGGGCGCGGGGGTGATCTTTGCCGGGATCCTTGTGATTGCATTTTTTGGATAACTTGCTGATGACCGAACAAATTTTCCCCGAACCGACCGTGGGTGTTTTTATCTTTGACCAGGCTGGAAAGCTCCTTCTCTTAAAGAGTCACAAATGGCCCGGCCGGTATGTTGTCCCCGGCGGGCATGTGGAATTGGGGGAGCGCCTGGAAGATGCGGTCCTTCGTGAGACGAAAGAGGAGACCGGGCTGGACGTTTACGACCTGGAGTTCATCAACTTTCAGGAATTTATCTATGACCCATCTTTCTGGAAACCGAGGCATTTCATCTTCTTTGACTATGCCTGCAAAACCGACACGATCGATGTGCAGTTAAACAATGAAGCAGAAGAACATATCTGGATCCGGTTGGGGGAGGCGGGCCATCTTCCCCTGGATGCTTATACGCGCAAGTCCATCGAAGTATTGATAGGTAGGCAGGGAGGCGACCAACGCCCGCTCAACGCTGAAAAAGACTGACCACCCACACGATCAGGGGAGCCATGAACAGGCTGGGCAGCATGTTCCCGACGCGGATCCTCTTGAGCTCCAGCAGGTTCGAAATACCGATCCCGATCAACAGGATGCCTCCGGTCGCCGTCAGCTCATCCATCATGGAGGTGGTCACAAGCGCATCCAGCTGCGCCGCCAGCAGGCTGATTGCGCCCTGGTAGACGAGAATGATCAGCGAAGAGAAGGCCACTCCGATCCCCAGGGTGGAGGCAAAGGCGATGGAGGCAAACCCATCGATCACCGATTTGACGACCAGCAGGTTGTAATCCCCGGTCAGGCCGTCCTGGATCGAGCCCAGGATGGCCACAGGGCCGATGCAGAACAAAAGGGAGGCGGTCATAAATCCGCGTATGAATTTATTCGAGCCGTCCTCCTCGTCGCCTGAGAACCTGCTCTCCAAAAATTCGCCCAGCTTATGAAGTCCCTCCTCGATATGCCACCACTCGCCGAGCAATGTCCCGAACAGCAGGGCGCCCAGGACGACCAGGGAGTTTTCCGTTTTGAGGAACATCTGAAGCCCCATGGCGACCAGGAACAGTCCAAGGCCTGAGATAATGGTTGATTTCAAGGGATCGGAAAGCCGGGCGCCAAACAGTAAACCGATCAGGCTGCCCACGATGATCGCTGCGACGTTGATAATTGTGCCTGTCATGGATGTGTACCAGCAGGGATGAGCGAGCGCTCATCCCTGTCTCTTTTAGGATTGATTTTCTATACGCTCAAACATTATTCGCGTCCCGCCTCGCGCTGCATCAATTCCCACAGCGCCTGCACATGCCTGCGCTCGGTGGTCAGTGAGCCGACGGAGACCCTTACCATCCAGCGTCCGTCCAGGATTGCCGGGGTGAGATAGGCACCCCCGGAATTGTTGACCCGCTCCGTCCAGGCCAGTGTATGCTGATCCAGGGCTTCGCCTTCCAGCCCCTCCGGCTCATGGCGCACGCAAACGGTCTGGAGAGGAACAGGGGCGAGCACGCGCCAGCCGGGAGTGGAGTCCACCTGCCCGGCAAGCCACCGGACGTTGGCAAGATCGCGTCGCAAACGGGACTGCAGTCCCTCCACGCCCTGTTCACGGATCAGGCACCAGAGCTTTAACGCCCGGAAACGCCGTCCAAGCGGGATGCCCCAGTCGCGCAGATTCTTGACCCTGCTATCCACCGCGCTCTGCAGGTAACTTGGGTTGGTGCTCATGACCCGCACCAGGTGCTGGGGGTCGCGCACATAGTAGAGCGAGCAGTCGAAGGCCGCGCCCAGCCATTTATGCGGATTGAGCACGAGCGAGTCGGCTCCTTCGATCCCCTCCCACATCCAGCGGCATTCGGGCAGGATCATGGCCGAGCCGGCCAGCGCCGAATCGACGTGCATCCAGAGCTCATTGCTGCGGGCCACTTCCGCGATCTCACCGATCGGGTCGAGGGCGGTGGTGGTGGTGGTCCCGGTCGTGGCGACCACGGCACAGGGAACGAGACCGCGCTCGAGGTCCGACCGGATCGCATCCGTAAGGGCCTCCGGCTTCATCGCGTACTTCTCATCCGTATCCACCATGTGCAGGTTGGCGCGGCCGAAGCCAGCCAGCAGGGCAGCCTTTTCCACCGAGCTGTGACTGTGCCGTGAAACATAGACGATCAGCGGATGCGCCTCTCCCTGCAGTCCGCCGCGTGCCAGCGAGTAGTTCGATTTCCTTTCCCGCGCGCACAATAACGCGACCAGCGTGCAGCTCGAGGCGGTATCCTGGATGACGCCGCTCCACGACTCAGAGAGACCGATCATCTGGCGCATCCAATCGGTGACCACCTCTTCAATTTCGGTCAAGGCCGGGCTCGACTGCCAGGACAGACCGAGCACCCCCAGCCCCGTGCTCAGATAATCACCGAGCACAGAGGAGAGCTCACCATTGCTGGGAAAATAACCGAAGAAGCTGGGGTGCTGGAAATGGGAGAGACCGGGCACGATGATCTGCTCGAGATCGCTGAAAATGCCTTCAAAGGATTCCGGCTGCTGAGGAGGTGTGGCAGGCACTTGGGCACGCACTGCACCCGGCTCCAGGCGGGAGCGGACCGGCAGTTCCTCCAGATGAGTCCGATAATCGGCGATCCAGTCGATCAGTTGATGACCATATTTGCGGAATTCTTCAGGGTTCATGGGGATACTCCATTACTCCGCGCTGAGCGGAGTGAGCGTTTCGCGGCGAGCGTAGACGAAGCGCAGCGCTTGATGCAAATGTACATCTACTATGGAAAACGCGCTTCGACTACGGGCAGACGATCACTGCCCGCCGACAAGCGCGGGGTATTATTCCTTTGCCAGAGTTGTTTGATGCCCGGCGGCTTTATTTTCCAGTAGTTCAAGAACAAAACACAAGGAGGATAAGCGGTTCAGGTAGCGCTGCAGGTCCGGATTGCTCAGCTCGTTGAGATCGAACAGCTCGACCACGCGCCGCTCCGCCCGGCGAATGATCGCCCGCGCCAGGGACAGCGCCGCGCCGGCAAGCGAGTCACCCGGCAGGATGAACTCGCGCGGCATTTCGACCAGCTTGCTCAAAGCGTCCGTCTGCTCTTCGAGCCAGGTCACGCGGGTCTCATCGATGAAATGGAACTTTTCCGCATTCTCCGGGGTGGCAGCCACTTCGGCCATCAGCTTGTACAGGTCGCGCTGGGTTTCGAGCAGGACCGGCGCCGAATGGGGGTCCAGGCATTGAGCGCGTGCCAGGCCCAGGGCCGCGGTGGATTCGTCGAGGGTGCCGACCGCTTCGATACGGGCGTGGTATTTCGCCACGCGTCCCTCGCCGAGCAGATTGGTGGTCCCGTCATCGCCTCTGGAAGTATAAAAAGACATGGGGTCATTATAAGCGAAGCGGACCCTGTGGGTAAGCGAAGCGGACCCTGCGGAAAACCAATCCGCATATAATCGAACAGTTATGCTTCAAAAATACCATGTGGAGATCCTGCAGCAAGCCCTGGCCGGGAAATTCAGCCCGGTCGCGCTTGCGCAAATCACCAAAACCAATATAAACCAGGACCGTGTCAGCGCCCAGCTCGGTCACGATGAATACCACTTCGACAATAATGCCTTCGAGAAATCGAATGCCTATATCGAAGAGCAGCGTTCGCTGGTGATCTCTTCGCTGCAGGAGGAGAATGTAAAAGCTGCCTGGTCTGCCTTCGGAAGATTGACCCATACCGCCCAGGATTTTTATGCCCACACCAATTACATTGACCTGTGGCTCTCGATCCATACCAACGGATCGCGCCCG
>JBLNAU010000146.1:0-4292 GCA_050259515.1 Syntrophothermus sp. | reverse complement strand
GATTATATTTTCTGGCCTCGTAATCGTAGGCTGTTTGTCACGACAAACACACTACTGAAGGCCATTGCTCCGGCTGCCAGCATGGGATTCAAATAGCCAAGCGCGGCCGCCGGGATGAGGATCACGTTGTAGAAGAAGGCCCAGAACAGGTTTTGTCTGATTGTACCCAGAGTCTTACGGGAAAGCTGGATCGCTCGTGACACACCGCGCAGGTCGCCGCTCATCAGAGTGACGGGCGCGGCAGCCATGGCTACATCGGTCCCCGTGCCAATGGCCAGACCCACATCGGCCTGAGCGAGGGCAGGCGCATCATTCACACCATCCCCCACCATGGCCACTACGCTTTCATGCTGTGGCGTTCCGGCGGGTGAACCTGCACCCCTTTGCAGTTTTTTGACTTCAGCCGACTTTCCCTCGGGCAGAACTTCCGCCAGGACCGTATCCACACCAACCTGCTTTGCAATCGCTTCGGCGGTCTTCTGGTTGTCACCCGTGATCATCGCCACGTTGAGGCCCATGCGATGCAAATCTTCGATGGCTTCCTTCGAGCTGTCCTTGATTGTATCGGCGACTGCAATCACTCCCGCAGCACAGTCATCGACCGCGACCAGCATGGCGGTCTTGGCCTCGGACTGGAGTCGCGTCACTTCGGATTCGAGATTGCCCAGGGCGATACGCCGTGCGTCGAACATGCGCCTGTTCCCCACCAGCACGCTTCTTCCTTCGACTTCCGCCTGCACACCATGACCTGCCTCGGCTTTGAACCCGGCAGGCTCAGCCAGTGTTAATCCCCGGGTGGTTGCCTCCGCCCAGATTGCTTCACCCAGGGGATGCTCGCTTCCCCTCTCGACCGAGGCAGCAAGGCGTAGTAAATCATCCCCAGTCAGGGAAACCTGATCGCTCACCACAATGTCTGTGACAGCGGGCTGGCCTTTCGTAATGGTCCCGGTTTTATCCAGTACGACGACCGAGACCTTTCCTGCACGTTCCAAAGCTTCACTGTTGCGGAACAGGATTCCCAGCTCCGCTCCTTTTCCAGTGCCGACCATAATGGCAGTCGGCGTGGCAAGACCCATGGCACATGGGCAGGCGATCACCAGCACGGCGACCATATTGATCAGAGCGCGGGTGAAATTGTCAACATCGGAATTGACCGGCAGTGGCGGACCAAAGAAATACCAGCCCGCAAAAGTCAGCAGGGCGATCCCGATCACAATCGGCACAAAGATCGCCGAGACCTGATCGGCCAGTTTCTGGATGGGTGCCTTGCTTCCCTGGGCATCCTCCACCAGCTTGATGATCTGTGCCAGGGCAGTTTCCCGGCCGACCTTGGTTGCCTCGAACTTAAGCATGCCAAGCTTGTTCAAGGTTGCACCGATCACCGGATCGCCAGGCTTCTTTTCCACCGGCAGCGATTCGCCGGTCAGCATGGATTCGTCGATGGCGCTGCGCCCTTCGATCACCACGCCATCCACAGGAATCTTCTCACCGGGTTTAACGACGACCACATCGCCCACGCGGACATCGTCGACGGGCACTTCAAGCTCCGTCCCGCCGCGAATGACGCGGGCGGTCTTGGCGCGCAGTCCCATTAGCTTCTTGATCGCTTCGGAGGTTCGTCCTTTGGCCCGGGCCTCCAGATACTTCCCAAGCTTGATCAGCGTAATAATGACTGCAGCCGTCTCATAGTAGACGTGTCCCTGGATCCAGCCAAATGTTACCGGCAGGGAATAAAAGAACGCTGCCGATGAGCCCATGACGATGAGCACATCCATGTTCGCGGACTTGTTCCGCAGTGCCTTGTAGGCGCCCACGTAATATTGCCAGCCCACATAGAACTGGACAGGAATGGCCAACGCCAGCATCAGCCAGTTGGTCCACGGTGCCGGTGTACGGGACATGCCACCCATTCCGGTCATCGTAGTCGTGTAAAACATATCCGGAAGCAGGCCGAAGTCTCGCGCCATGGAGAACAGAAACAGAGGGATCGTGAAGATCAGGCCGATGATCAGCAATCTACGTTGTTCGTTGATCTCATGCTCGCGAGCCAGCGCTTCGGCATCCTCTGCCTCCCCGCCCAGCTCGACAGCTTCAAATCCCGCAGAAGCCACCGCGCGGCGAAGCTCAGCCTGCGTGACAATCGTTGGGATGTAGGTCACGCGGGCTTTTTCGTTGGCATAGGTTACCTTCGCATCCAGAACGCCTTCCAGGCTGGAAAGTGCCTTCTCCAGGCGGCGCGCATCGTTGTCATCTGAGAGGCGCTTAATAATGAGATCGGCCTCTCCGGTGGCAACCCCATAACCGGCGCGCTGCACACGGGCGATAACATCCGTGAGCTGCAGCTTTTCCGGCTCGAAATCCACGGTGGCGCGCTCGGAGGAAAGATTCACGATTGCGCTCTGCACGCCCTCCAGTTTCTTGAGATTGCGCTCCACTGTGGCAACACAGTTGGCGCAGGTCATGCCTGTGATTGGCAGGGTTAATTGTTTGGTGTCACTCATGCAAAACCTTCTTAAGAACCATCCCCGTAGAACAGGGATATTCGGACGGGAAGGTCACTGGCATGCCAGTGACCTTCGTACGGGAACACTAAAGTGTAATCAGGCCTTCAGCAGGATAATTGATCTCTGCCAGGAGGGCCTTGATCTTTTCTTCACTGGCGGGCTCGTTAAAAGTGACGGTGACCTTTTTGGTGTCCTGTTCAGCCTTAACGGACTGCACGCCCTTTAATTCGCCCACTTCCATTTCGATGGTGTGAGTGCAATGGCCGCAATGAATGGCAGGGACGGAATAAGTTACTGTAGTCATGATTTATTTCTCCTTGAGTTTGTTTAAGTAGCATACGGTCTCCTTGCCGCCAGGCGGCTGGAGCACCCGTCTTTAGACCTTTGTTGACATTTCGAACACTTCGGTGATTTCCTTGAGCACACGCTCGCGTTCCTGCCGGTCATTGCCCTGGATGGCCGTGATGACGCAGGAATTGAGATGGTCCTCCAGGATTTTGGAGCTGACCTTGTTCAGGGCAGCCTCCACCGCCTGGATCTGGCGGATGACATCGATGCAATAGGCATCTTCTTCCACCATGCGGATCACGCCCCGCAAATGGCCTTCAACTGTCTTTAATCTTCGAATTGTGCTATCGTTTTCCATAATTACCTCTTCCTTAGAGATAATGCCAGTTCACCTGATCTTACCCCCCCCCGGGGGGGATGGGTATGTTCTTAATAATACCTTTTCCTTTTTCCTCGGTCAACGCGCAGATGTCATAGATTTGCATGAATTTTGTCATATTTGTAGAATTTAACTTATCCGGAGTACAATCGGCTCATGAAAATAGACCCCAAGCAGCTTCGCCAGGTCAGCGTTTTTCAGAATGCGACCGACGAAGACTTGAATCTGATTGCCGGGCATGCCATACTACGATCCATCGAGGAGGGGGAATTCTTCTTTTTCCAGGGCGATCCTGCCACCTATCTTTATATCCTGGTCTCCGGGCGCGCCAAGCTCATGCAGACCAATCCAGCCGGGCAACAGGTCAATCTACGAACGGTCAGCGAGTGGCAGATGTTCGGAGCGCTCGGAGCGGTCCGGGAAGGAGCCACCTACCCTGCTACCGCCCAGGCTTTGGAACACAGTACGGCACTTGCTGTCAAGAGCGAGTACCTGCATGATCTGATGCAGACTCGTCCTTATCTGTCATTTGATCTAATGAAACTGATGACAGGCTACATCCAGGAAATGCAGGAGCGATACCGGGAGCTGGCTACCGAGAAAGTGGAGCGACGGATCGCCCGTGTCCTTCTGCGCCTCGCTGCCCAAATGGGCACCAAACTGGATGGCGGCATCGAGCTGTCCTTCACGCGTCAGGATCTGGCGGAAATGTCTGGGACCACTCTCTATACCGTGAGCCGGATTCTGTCCGACTGGGAAAGGCAGGGGTTGGTGGAGGCAGGCCGCGAGCGGGTCCTGATCCGCAATCCACATGGAGTGGTGAGCATCGCGGAAGAGCTAAATCAGTAGTATTTGATGAATATACGAAAAGGCGCGCATTGCTGCGTGCCTTTTCGTTTGTGCTTATTTGCGCAAGCGCAAAGAGGAATTTTTCACAAACGGGTATCTTTGGGGCAATGGATACACACAACCTTCTCACCCAGCTGACGGTCGAAGCCGTTTTGAACAAATGGCCCAAAACCTTTACAGTCTTTCGAAACAGGAACACCGACTGTATCGGCTGCCTTTTACAAAAATTCTGCTCAATTCAGGATGTGGCGGAAACCTATGAAGTCCCCACC
>JBLNAU010000145.1:0-4833 GCA_050259515.1 Syntrophothermus sp. | reverse complement strand
CCATCGAGCAAAAGATCACTTCCAGGATGGCAATCGTCACCGAGAGAAAGGCTGTGTTGAACAACCAGCGGGGGAAGGTTCCACCGCCTCCAATATCGGTTGTCCAAACTTTGAACCAATTCTCCACATGCCAGACGGCAGGAAAAAACTTGGGCGGAAAGGCAATGATCTCTGCATCGGTCTTAAATGTTCCAATGGTGGTCAGGATGAATGGCATGATCAGGATTAGACCAAGCGCGATGAGAAGCACATAGCGCAGTATGGTACTTATAGTGTCGGATAGGGGCCTTTGGCGCGGCTGTGTTCCAACCTGGTTGAGTGTTTCAGTCTTTACAGCCATGAGAGCCTCCTAATAAAGCTGAGTTTCACTTTCGATGTATCGGCGTTGCAGGTAGGTGAAGAAGAAAATCAACAGTGCCAGGATGAAGGCCAGCGCGGCGGCATAGCCCATCTGTATCGGGCCCATGGAGCCTAATGCCTCCCGGAAAATAATAAAGACGGGCGTAAGGGATGTCCCTAAAGGCCCGCCCTTGGTTGCCATGTAGACCTGGTCGAATACCTGGAATGTTCCGATCGTCCCGAGTACGACAACCAAAAGAATAATTGGACGCAGGAGCGGCAACGTGATTTTGCGGAATTGCTGCCAGCCGTTGGCGCCGTCGATAGAGGCCGCCTCGTATAAGGAGGCAGGAATATCCTGCAGTGCCGCCAGGAACATGAGCATGAACGTCGGCACCGTGGTAAAGATGTTCTGGAACATGATCGCCATCCAGGCGATGCTGGGACCCCGCAGGTACCACTGCGTGGAGGGAATTTTTACCCCAAACGGTTCGACGATCAATTGGATCAGGCCGCGTGGGTCGCCCAGCCAGTTAATGTTCTGCCACTCCATCCCAACCGCCCCAAAAAGCTTGGTCAGGAAAAAGTTGATATATCCTGTTTTCAGGTACAGCCACATGAAGATCAGCGTGATGACCACCGAGGAGGTCACACTGGGGGCATAGAAGATGGTTCGGAAAAACTGTTTGGCCCTCATGGGTGCATTCAGGAGCACAGCCATGCCAATGGCCAGACTGGTTTGAAATATCACGACAATGAGGGAATACCAAAATACGTTATAAAGGGATTGCACAAAGTCCTTCTGGGCCGGATCATAAAAGCCGCGGAATGCTTTGGCGTAATTGGATAAACCGGTCCACTGCGGAGGGGAAAAGATGTCATATTTCGTAAACGATATATAGAATGCGAACAGGATGACACCAACTGTGAACATCAGCGTAATCAGCAGATAAGGCGCCAGGAAAAGATATCCCACGATCATATTCTGACGGTGCCTGCGATTCGGCCATACCCGGTACACCGCCCGGGCATACACCAGACCGATGATCAAGGCAAGAACAGCAACCGCACCGATGAATGGCAGGGCAGTTTTTTGAACCTCCTGAAAATAAGTGGTAGCGGACGCCATGACCTTTGGACCACCCATGGTCGGCGCATTCAGGAGCGCGATCACCATTAGGACGATGAAGATAAGCAAAAATGTAACAATCGCTGCCAGGGTTCGGCCTGACTGTGACTGCTGCGCTTCATTTCTTGTGATTGTCGTCATGGCAGTACCTCCATATGGGAATCCATCCAATAGCAGTAAATTCTCCCTCCCTTTGACAAGGGAGGGAGAATATTTAAGAATCTGTTATTGACCAGAAAGTGCAGCCTGGGCTTCGTTCTGAGCCTGGGCAAACGCTTCATCGACAGACTGATCGCCAAGGAAGATGCGGTCCAGTGCCTGGGACACGGCGTCGTTCACCTTGCCGGTGTTGGGACCCCAGAAGGCAACCTTGGTATCCGGCAGAAGACCGCCGCTGGAGATCGCCTTATCGTTCGGATCCTGGACCAGATCGGCCTGGTCGGGATGCGTGCTATAGGCAAAGCCGGTCTTGACGATCTCGCCCTGGTTCTCCTTACCGGTGACGTAGATGGCAAAGGCTGCCGCGGCGTTCGGATACTTGGTAGCAGCATTGACACCGAGGCCGTTGGTGAAGATGATATCGGCGCGGGTCTTCGGTCCACTCGGGATCTGGAGAGCCTTCCACTGCACGTCAGGATAGTTCTGCTTCATGAAGTTCACCATCCAGCCGCCTTCGGTGGTCATGGCGACCAGCTTCTTGCCGATGGCCTCACCGCACCAGCTTGCGCCGACATCGGCAGGCTTGACGAGCGAGCCTTCCTTGTACATGTCAGCAACCAGTTGTGCCATTTGCTTTACTTCGGGAGTATCCAGGGTGGCAGTCTTGTTGTCTTGGCTGGCAAAGCTGCCGCCGTTCGAGAAGACGAAGGGAGCAAAGCGCGCCCAGTCCGCACCCATACAGAAGCCTTTATAGGTTCCCGCGTCCGAGATCTTCTTGGCAGCCGCGCGCAGGTCATCCCATGTCCACGAGTCGGTAGGCTCGTCCACACCAGCAGCCTGGAACGCCTCGGGCAGATAGACCAGGCCAAGGGTGCCCCAGTCCTTGGGGAGCGCATAGGTCTTGCCGTCCTGGGTGAAGATCGTCAGCAGGGCCGGGATGAAGTCGTCGCGCGATACGCCGGCCTTTGTTATGTAGTCATCCAGTGCCAGCAGCTGACCGGAAGAGGCAAAGGCGTTCATCAACTGATCATCCACATAGAAGACGTCCGGGGCGGTGCCGCCGGCCATCTGGGCTTTCATCTTGTCCTGGAATTTATCGGGGATAGGTTGATAATCGACGGTCACGCCGGGGCACAATTTGGTAAACCGATCGATCGAGTCGCGGTAGATCTTTTGCTCGGTTTCGTCACCCCACCCAGAGAATGTGATCTTGGCTCCGTCTTCCACTTGCAACGGACATCCACCAGATGCGGCCGTTGTAGGGGCTTCCGTAGCCGCGCTGGTAGGCGCTTCGGTCGCCGATGCCTCCGTCGCAGGTGCCTCTGTGGCTGCAGTCGTTGGCTGGGCAGGCGGCTGCGTCGCGGCGGGCGGTTGTGTTGCCGTGGCGCCGCCACAGGCGGTCAGCAGGAACACGCCAACACAAATTATCGCAAACACTTTCAAAAGCGATTTCATTCTTATCTCCTTCAAGATTAGAGTAGTTTGGCATTCACATTTATTTCTCAGGCAAAAAGAAACAATCCTAGATCAGGTCAGGGTTCACCTCCTTTATGAATATTCTTGCCGCGAAGAATGCGTATTGGTTGTAAAACTTGCACCCCCTTACTGCCCGGGCTTTAAGCGGAAGCCCGTTTGATGAGAGCTGGAGCGAGCAGGACGTGGCGTTCAGCCAGGTTCTCTCCTTTCATGAGCGCAACCAAGTTGTCAACACATTTTCTTCCAGCCTCGCGAATGGGCTGGCGTATTGTTGTGAGTGCGGGAAACAGGTACTGCGACATGGGCGCGTCATCGAAACCAATAATGTCGATATCACGCCCGACTTCCAGGTGATGCTCACGGGCCGCATGAATTCCCCCAATTGCCATTGTATCACTCATAGCAACAAAGGCGGTAGGACGTTCCCCGGCAGGCAGACCGAGTAATCGCCTGCTTGCCTGGTACCCAAAATCAAACGTACCCTCCCCCCGCTCGATCCATCGTGGCTCTATTTCCAATCCTGCCGACTTCATCACCTCAAAAAATCCGGCAATACGGTCGTTGCCTACGCGCGAAGCCTCGGGCCAGGCAAGCGCTCCAATCCGCTTGTGCCCGCGCTCGATCAGATACCTCGTCGCCAGTCTCAAACCCTCCGCGCCATCCACGTCCACATACGGGAAATCCCACACGGGGTTGGAGCGCCCAAAGGCAACAAAGGGAAACTTCCTTTCTGTCAAAAAGGAAACGCGGGGATCATCATATTCCACACTGGAGATCACAAATCCATCCACGCGGCCAGTGTCAATTAACTCACGGTAATCATCCACATGCCCGCTACGGAAAGGAAAAGGCAACAGGTGATACCCTGCTGCCTCGGCTTCATAGACCATGCTGGAAAGAAACTGGTCCAGAATCTGATTAATTTGATCCGGGGAAGTCGGCAACCAGGAGTACCCGATCATATGACTCCGCCGGGCGCGCATATTGCGAGCGATTTGATTGGGGCGGTAGCCAAGCTCTTCTGCAGCCTTCAGGATGCGCTCGCGAGTATCAGGCGTGACCTGAATTTGTCCATTGAGAACCTTGGACACCGTCTGGTAGCTGACACCAGCACGGGAAGCAACCGATTTAAGCGTGACTTGTGAAGTCATAAGGCTCCAGCAGGATTATATGCGAACGTTCGCACGAACGTTCGTCTAGTATTATACTGAGATTTGAGACAGAGTCAAGTATCAACTTGTATCAATGAAAAGAGTACTGTTGCAAACGACAATCTTTTCCAACAAGTTAAGCCCCGCTCCGATGGCTAACCATCCTCGAACATTCGCCTGGCTCATTCGCTTATGAAATTTTGCGCGGCTTATTTTGAATCGATACCTTTCTAACCCATATCCTGCAAGACAGCGGGCAATCATAAAGATCTTTATCAGTTTTTCGGGCTTACATGGTTATAATTTATCTCATGCCAAAGGACCGTACCAACCAGGAATGGCTGCATGATTTAAATTCGGAGGGTCCCAGTCAGGATGCTGCCATCGCAGACCTCAGGGATTTGTTGTTACGCGCCGCCCTTTATTTTTTCAGCCGGAACCTTGGAGATCTCCAGCAACTGGACCGGGAGGAAATCCTGCAACGCGCCGAAGATTGCGCTCAGGACGCCCTGATCTCCGTCATGAGCCATGTCCCGGATTTCCGGGGCGATAGCAAATTCACAACCTGGGCCTACAAAT
>JBLNAU010000144.1:0-3012 GCA_050259515.1 Syntrophothermus sp. | reverse complement strand
CAGCGTTGGAAAAGCCAGTGAGAATGGCGGCTGGACACCTCATCTGCATTTTCAGATCGTCAACGACCTGCTGGATCTGGGAAATGACTTGCCAACTGTGGCGCCGCCGGACCAGCGAGAGATCTGGTTAAGCCTCTGCCCCGATCCGAATTTGATCCTTGGGATTCCAACGAATGCCTTCCCTGAGCGTGCTCCCACCAAAGCGGAGACGCTGGCTGCGCGCCGAAAGCGAATGGGCGGCAATGTGAGCATTTCCTACCGCTCCCCTTTGAAGATCGTGCGCGGCTGGATGCAATACCTGTACGATGACGAGGGACGCCGGTACATCGATGCCTACAATAATGTGGCCCATGTCGGGCACTGCCATCCCCGCGTGGTGGAGGCTGCCTGCGCGCAGATCGGCGTGCTCAACACAAATACCCGTTACCTGCATGACAACATTATCCGCTATGCAGACAGATTGACTTCTCTATTGCCCGCTGGGCTGGAGGTTTGTTACTTCGTTAACTCTGCCAGTGAGGCCAATGAGCTGGCTTTGCGACTGGCTCGCGCCTACACCTCTCAGAAGGATATGATCGTCTTGGAAGCTGCCTATCATGGCAACACCACTTCCATGATCGATATCAGTCCCTACAAGCACAATGGTCCAGGCGGCCAAGGCGCTCCAGACTGGGTCCACGCGGTTCCGATCCCGGATGTTTTTCGCGGGGCATACAGGGCGGACGATCCGGACGCGGGAGCGAAGTATGCTGCGCATGTAAAACAAGTGATCGAAAAGCTGAGATCCCAAGGACGCGGGCTGGCCGGTTTTATCGCCGAATCCCTGCCGAGCGTGGGCGGGCAGATCGTCTTCCCGAGGGGTTATCTCGCCGATGTTTATCAGTACGTGCGCGCCGCCGGCGGTGTATGCATCGCCGATGAAGTGCAAACCGGCTTTGGTCGGATCGGTTCCCATTTCTGGGGATTTGGGATGCAGAATGTTGCGCCCGATATTGTTGTCTTGGGAAAGCCGATTGGTAATGGCCATCCGCTGGCTGCCGTGATCACCCGCCGCGCGATTGCGGAGGCGTTCGACAATGGCATGGAATACTTCACCACTTTTGGAGGCAACCCGGTCTCCTGCGCGGTAGGCCTGGCCGTGCTCGATGTTATGCAGGAGGAGGGCCTACAAGCACACGCAGCAAGAGTTGGGGATATCTTATTAAACGGGCTGAAATCATTTGTTGGAAAATACCGAATGGTGGCAGATGCCAGAGGCGCGGGACTCTTCCTGGGTATGGAGCTGGTGAGCGATGCCTCCACGCTCGAGCCGGCCGCGGTGGAAGCGGCCTTTATCTCCAACCGGATGCGTGAGAATGGGATCCTGCTTGGAACGGATGGGCCGTATCATAACGTCGTCAAGATCCGTCCGCCGATGCCTTTCAGCGAATCCGACGCGGACGATCTGCTCACCGCATTTGAAAAAATACTCAGGGAAGACTTTTCGTAGGATCGAGGTCGGCTACAGCCAAACCTCCCTGTAATCCTCTGTAAACTGCCTGAACGAGATCGGCTGATTCCCCGTCAGTCGCTCGACCTCATTCGTGATTTTTTTGGCCATGCCGTAACGGGTGGATGTGTAGAGTCCCATCACGATAAAGGCATACGGAATCGACGCACCTCGCCGGAGGGTCTCAATCAAGAAGCGGACCGAACCTGGATTGCGATACGTGATCTCACGACCCAGGGTCTCGCTCATGATTTGTGTCGCCTGCCAGTAATCCAAAGCTTCGGGCCCGGTGAGATCGTAATTTCTCCCCGCATGGCCTTCTTCGGTCAGCATGCGGGCGGCCACTGCGCCGATGTCACGCACATCAATGAAACTGGTTTTGGCAGCACCCACCGGCACGAAGATCTCGTTTCGTTCCCTGATCTCCTGGCGGTGCGTGGTGCTCAGGTTCTGCATGAAGAAACTACAGCGCAGAAAGGTTGTCTCGAACCCTTGATCCTTCAGATACGTCTCCACCTTGTAGTGAGGGATAAAGGTCATTTTCTCAATCCCGATCACGGAAAGAAAGATGACCTGCCTGACACCGATCAGTCTTGCGGCATCCATGGCGGGGAACATATCCCGCTTCACGTTGGAAATTTGCGGGGGACGCATCAGGAACATCTTTTTCACGCCCCCAAACGTTCCTGCAAAAGTGGATGGATCCAGAAAGTCAAAGCAGATCGATTCGACCGTCTCGCCGAATGTTTCTTTGAGTTTGTCAATGTTTCGATCCGCCGCCCGGACCGTTTGACCGGCAGCCAGCAACGCATTGACCACCTGCGTGCCAACGTTTCCTAAAGCGCCTGTGACTAGTATGGGTGCATCCATGACGTAAACTCGATATTGACGATATATAGACCGGTCGTTATAATAATCCTGTTCCTGATAAATGGGAAGAGGATAAAAATCATGTCGACTGCACGCGAACAGATCCTATTAACGACTTCCATCTTACTCGAAAAACAGGGATTCCATGGGACCGGTTTGAACGAGATCATACAAGAGAGCGGCGCCCCCAAGGGATCGCTTTATTATTATTTTCCAGAGGGCAAGGAACAGATCGCTGCCGAGGCGGTTTTACACGCTGGGAGAACGACCACCGACCGCATTCGGACGGGCCTTGCCCAAAGCGGCAACCTTTCCAAGGTAATTTATGACCTTATCACGAGGATCGCTGATCATGTGGAGCTTTCCGGCTTTGGTGCCGGCGGTCCGTTGACAGCCGTTGCCATGGAAACAGCGACTCAATCTGAACGGATCAACATCGCCTGCCGCGAAGCGTATCAGATGATCGTGGAAAGCTTCCGGGAAAAACTGATCCAAGGCGGTATATCCAAAACAAAAGCAGCTGATCTGGCAATATTTATCACCGCTGCCATCGAGGGGGGCATCATTCTCAGCCGTACACACCATAGCGGAGACCCACTGCGGCTGGTGGCCAGGCAGCTAAGGGACTTGTTGTCGAATCTCAAAGGAGAAAA
>JBLNAU010000143.1:0-4052 GCA_050259515.1 Syntrophothermus sp. | reverse complement strand
TGGCCTGCATCGGTGCCGGTATTGCGGTGGGTGGCTCGGGTGCCGCGGCCGTAGGCGCCACTGCAGAAAAGCCGGAGTCATTCGGCCGCTCGCTGATCTTTGTCGGTCTGTCAGAAGGAATCGCCATCTACGGTCTGATCATTTCCTTCCTGGTCCTGCCCCGCTAGAGAGACCCATGAAAGTTCTCGTGATCGGTCATCCGGAAGCTGTGCTGGGCTTCTCACTTGCAGGCGTTAACGGCCGGGCCGTGTCGACTGCGGAGGAGGCGGATAAGGCTCTCGATGAGGCGCTTGCCAATAAGGAAAATGGCATTGTGCTGGTCACACAGGATGTGGCGCAGCTGGTCAAGGAACGCGTTGAAACCCTGAAACTGCGGAGCACCATCCCACTCGTTGTAGAAATCCCAGGTCCGGCCGGTGTCCCGGAAGGTGAGCCATCCTTAAGCGAGCTTGTGCTAAAAGCGATTGGGATTCGATTGTGATTCTGCCATGTTAAGAAGCAATGGCAGGATCAATAGGAAAATTAACCTATGGTGATGAGATCTACAGAAGAAAACATTGAGCCCCTGTCACGCGCGATCTTGAAGGAAGCAGAAGTCGATGCCCAGCAGATGAGGGATGAGGCAAACACGAAGGCGGATGCCATTCGCAAGCGCGCCCAGGAAGAGGCGGAAAAGGTGCGGCAGGAAATCCTCGACCGGGCCCGGCAGGAGGCGGAACGGTTGCGAAGTCAAACGGTGGCAAATGCGCAGATGAAGGCCCGCACCCTGCAGCTTGAGAGCCGCGAGAAGCTGCTGGACCGTGTCTTCCAGGCGGCGAAAGAGAAACTGGCCGATATCCAAACTCGCCCGGATTACGATCAGCTTGCAGCCAGATTGCTTCGCGAAGCGCTGGTTCAGTTGAGGGTCAATAAGGCTGAGATACGAGCAGACCAGGCAACCCGGGCGCTGCTGGAAAAAAAGGCATTGCAGGATATTTCCAGCGAACTGAACGGACAATATACTCTTGCAGATAATTTGGAGGAGGGGCGGGGCGTGGTCGTCGAAGCAGCCGATGGCAAACTACATTACGACAATACTCTGGAGACCCGTTTACAGCGGCTGCAGAGTAACCTGCGATCCCCTGTTTATAAAATATTGACGGGAGAAAAGTCATGAGTGAACGAGTCGGCACCATCACATGGATCAGCGGTCCGGTTGTCCGGGCGCGCGGATCTCGCAATATCGGAATGCTCGAGTTGGTCGAAGTGGGGGATGAACGCCTGGTGGGAGAAGTGATCGGGCTGGATGGTGACATTATTACTGCCCAGGTCTATGAAGAAACATCGGGGATGCAGACCGGCGCGCCGATCTTCGGCACGGGTCTGCCTTTGTCGGTCGATCTTGGCCCGGGCCTGATCCAAAGTATTTTCGACGGTGTGCAGCGTCCGCTTCCCTTGCTTGAAGAAGCAACAGGCTCGTTCATCCATCGAGGCACCAGCTTTTCCCCGATCAGCCGCGAGAAAAAATGGAAATACACCTCGAAGGTCAAAGCCGGTGACGAGGTAAAAGGCGGGGCCATCCTTGGGATCGCCATGGAAACGGAGACCTTTGAGCACCGTGTCTTGCTCCATCCTGATGACTCTGGAACGATTAGCTGGGTCGCCCCGGATGGTGAATATACAATCACTGAACCCATCGCCAGGCTGAAAACCGGCAAGCAGGATAAGGAACTCACCATGTTGCAGCGCTGGCCCGTTCGCCGGCCGCGGCCCTTTGTACGACGCCGTGGTGTCAGCATCCCATTGATTACCGGTCAGCGCATCCTGGATACGTTCTTCCCGGTTGCCAAGGGCGGGGCGGCAGGCATTCCGGGTCCGTTCGGCTCCGGCAAGACCGTGACCCAGCACAGCATCGCCAAATGGGCGGACGCCGAGGTGATCGTGTACATCGGCTGCGGCGAGCGCGGCAACGAGATGACCGAGGTGCTGCAGGAATTCCCACACCTGGTGGATCCACGCTCCGGTCGTCCTCTCATGGAGCGAACGGTGTTGATCGCCAATACCTCCAACATGCCGGTGGCGGCCCGGGAAGCCAGCATCTACACCGGCATCACGATCGCAGAGTATTACCGGGATATGGGCTATAGCGTCGCTCTGATGGCGGACTCCACTTCACGCTGGGCAGAGGCGCTGCGTGAAGTCTCCGGCCGCCTGGAAGAGATGCCTGCCGAGGAAGGCTACCCAGCCTACCTGGCGGGTCGCCTGGCAGAATTTTACGAGCGCGCCGGATATGTCGAGAACCTGAACGGCACGCAGGGTTCGGTCACGATCGTCGGCGCGGTGTCGCCTCCCGGCGGTGACTTCTCGGAGCCTGTCACGCAGCACACGAAGCGCTTCATTCGCTGCTTCTGGGCGCTGGATAAATCGCTGGCCTCCGCCCGCCACTTTCCGGCGATCAACTGGCTGGATAGCTACAGTGAATACCTGGAGGATGTCGCCGATTGGTGGCGCGAAAAGACCGGCAAGGATTGGTTTGCCATGCGCAGCCGGGCCATGGAGCTGTTGAGCGAAGAGAGTCGCCTGTCGCAGATCGTCAAACTCGTAGGGCCCGATGCCCTGCCGTTTGCGGAGCGCATGGTCCTTGAGACAAGCCGCTTGATCCGTGAAGGCATCCTTCAGCAAAACGCCACAGACCCGGTGGACTCATACTCACCGGTCGAAAAGCAGATTCGCATGCTCGAGCTCGTGCTTTACTTCCACGAGCGCGGCATGAATATCATCCGGCGTGGCGCTCCCATCAACGTCATCCATGATTTGCCGGTGGTCGATCAAATGATTCGTATGAAATCCAATATTGGTAATGATGAGTTGCAAAAGTTTGATGATGTTCAAAAGGCAATTGACGAGCAAATGAGTCAATTAGATGCGGAGTACAGATGAGCGCAGCAACCGTACTAGGTGGCCAGGAAGTCTCGGGGGTCGGGCGGATCGAGGGGCCGATCGTGATCGTGGAGGGCGCGACCAACGTCAGCTATGACGAGGTCGTGGAAATTCGGGATTCGCGCGGCAATATCCGCCGCGGACGCGTCCTCGAAGTGGGCGAAGATACGGCCGTGATCCAGGTATTCGCCGGTTCCACCGGTCTGTCCATTGATGGAACCCGGATCCGCTTTCTGGGCGATACGCTACACATGCCGGTCGCCGAAGAAATGCTGGGGCGCGTCTTCGACGGTCTGGGGAATCCCATTGACGGCGGTCCGCCGCCCCTGACCGATCGGTATGCGGATGTGAACGGACAGCCGATCAACCCGACGGCCCGTATCTATCCGCGCGATTATATTCAAACGGGTATTTCCACCATCGATGGCCTGAACACGCTTTTGCGGGGACAAAAACTGCCGATCTTCTCCGGTGCCGGTCTGCCTCATGATCAGCTGGCAGCGCAAATCGTACGCCAGGCGACACTCGGCAAACAGGCAGGCGCTTCGTCGGATGGGGAGGCGGAGCAGTTCTCGATCGTCTTTGCGGCCATGGGTGTCAAGAACGACGTGGCGGATTACTTCCGCCGTTCCTTCACCGAAAGCGGAGCCTTGACCCGGGTTGCGATGTTCCTCAACCTGGCGGATGATCCCCCGGTCGAGCGTATTGTGACACCCCGTGCCGCGCTAACGCTGGCGGAATATCTGGCCTATGAGCGTGAGATGCATGTGCTGGTGGTTCTCACCGATATGACCAATTACGGGGAAGCCCTGCGGCAGATCTCCAATATTCGCGGGGAGGTCCCCAGCCGTAAAGGGTATCCCGGCTATTTATACAGCGACCTTGCTTCTCTCTATGAGCGCACCGGCCGGGTTCGGACGAGCAAAGGCTCGATTACGCAGATCCCGATCCTGACGATGCCTAATGACGATATCACCCATCCCATGCCGGATCTGACAGGTTACATCACCGAGGGCCAGATCGTGCTTGGCCGCGAGCTTTCCTTCGCCGGTGTGTATCCCCCCGTGACCGTCCTCCCCAGCCTTTCCCGTTTGATGAAGGACGGCATTGGCAAGGGACGCACCCGCGAGGAC
>JBLNAU010000142.1:0-5207 GCA_050259515.1 Syntrophothermus sp. | reverse complement strand
TGTTCAATATCTCTCCCCAGATTGCCAGCGACAGATATTGGAAATGAATGCAGCGCGTGGCAATCATCAGGCCAGCCTCCGCCAGTTTTGCAGGAGGCCAACCGCGGGCAGAAAAATCCTGAGCAGCGGCTTCCTCGGCATAGTTTACATAAATGGCATTGTTGACGTGATCGTAGGAATCCAAATCCATTAATTCCACCGGGCGCTGCATCCTGAAAGGATTTTCCACCGGCGCGATCTTCGGGAAGCGCTCAAAGGGGAAGACGCGCGGGTTCTCAAGATGAAATCTGGCAATTTCATCTTGAGGCAAGTTGATCGGCCGTCCGGTCTTCGCGTCTACGTACACAATCTGTTGGGTACCCTGCGCGATCACCTCGCCGCTCCCCTTGCGTGTCAACTCAAAACAGCGCGTTCCGCGTACCCTCTGCCAGTGAACCATCCAGATCGTGAAATCAAACTCATCGTTGTGACGCAGCGGCTGCAGAAAGCTGATCTCCGTCTCGCGGATGAGCCAGAGCACATCGGGGTTTTGGCTGTAATCTGCATCCCAGCCAATAGCAATGCCCCAATCCCAGGCAGTCTCCAGCAGATAACGCAGGTAATTGGCGGGACTCACCGTCCCGCTGGCATCCAGCTCCGACCAGCGCACGCGAAAGGAACGGGTAAAGATTTTTGACATGAAGCTCCAAAATTATTCATCAGATATTATCAAATAGACACATTGTAGTAACACCTATAAAAAGAAAAGGACCCGCTGGGAGTCCTTTTCCGTTATATGCTTTTTACCTCCTGCTTACTGCACTTCCCTCTCCCAAATTTCTCTAGCAATTACTTCCTGGTCCACGGGCAGCTTATCGATCCTAACACCGACCGCGTTGTAGATCGCGTTCGTGATCGCCGGTGTGGTCGGGATGCTGCTGATCTCGCCGACACCCTTCGCGCCGTAGGGACCTGCTTCGACAGGATGCTCCACGATAATGGAGGTGATCTCTGGGGTGAGCATGATTCCGGGGACGCGATAGCGCGCCAGATAGTCGGTGACCGGATAACCGTTCTCGACAATGTACTCTTCGGTGAGACAGTTGCCGAGTCCCATCATCACGCCGCCTTCGACCTGTCCCTGCAGGCCGAGCGGGTTGACGGCCATGCCGACGTCGTTGGCGGAGATGACGCGCAGCACCTTGACTTCACCGGTCAATTTATTGAGCTCGATCTCGGCTGCCTGCACACCAAAGGAGAAGGCGAAGTGCATGTCGCCGCCCGTGCCCAGAGGCTGGGTTTTCGGCGCTTCGTACATGTAGCGGACCTTTGGCTGCTGCCCGGCATCGGTCATCTCCCTGTAGACTTCCGCGTAGGTCAGTGAATGGCCATTGACGTGGACGATGCCATCCTCAAAGCGGATCTGCTCAGGGCGCACATCGAATTTTTCGGCCATCGTGGCGGTGATCTGCTCACGCAACGTCTTGGCGGCATAGCGTGAAGCATTGCCGGTGACAAACGTCTGACGTGAAGCTGTCGTCGGGCCGCCATTGGGAGCCAGATCTGTGTCCATGACCAGCACGCGCACCTGCTCAGGCGGGACGGCCATTTCCTCGGAAACGATCAGCCGCATGACGGTGACCAGTCCCTGCCCCAGCTCGGCTGCAGAGCTGCGGACCTGGAAGGTGCCATCCGCATACAGTTCCACATCTGCGCCGGAGATATCCGGCGCGCCCCCACCCAAACCCGTGTTCTTGTATGCCGCAGCAAAACCCCAGACGCGTACCAGATTCGGATTGTCCGGCTCTATAACCGGCTTGAATGGATCGGGGTTGTGCCTGCGCATTTCCGCATCAACTTTATTGATGCATTCCGTCAGTCCAACGGACTCATTTAGTACCTGTCCGGTATTGGTAATGCTGCCAACATGCAGCGCATTCATCCGGCGCAATTCAACGGGATCGATATTCAATGTCTCGGCCAGCTTGTCCATCATGGACTCGACCGCGAAGGCCGACTGGGTCACGCCAAATCCCCGGAAGGCGCCGGCAGGCGGATTGTTGGTATACATGGCATAACAATCGGCGCGTACATGGTCGATGTCATAGGGTCCTGCCGAATGGGTCGTTGCACGCGTCATCACTTTCTCGCCCAGCGATGCATAGGCTCCTGTGTCGCCATACAACTCGGTTTCCATCGCAACGAGACAACCGTTCTTCCTTGCACCCAGCTTGACCTTGATCTGGGTGGCATGTCGCTTGGGGTGGACGAGCAAACTCTCATGGCGGTCGAATAGCAGCTTCACGGGGCGCTGGGTGGCATTCGCCAGCATCGCCACATGGATCTGCCCCATGATGTCCTCCTTGCCGCCGAAGCCGCCGCCCATCAGCTGTCCCACCACGCGGACGCGCTCCTGGGGCCAGCCCATCACCCGTGCCACCTGCTCACGGTCCTGGTACGGGATTTGCGAACCGACATAGATCTCCATTCGTCCATCCGGCAGCGGCACACCGATGCTGCATTCCGGTTCCAGGAAGGCATGATCGGTGATCTGCGTATGGAAGGTATGCTCCAGGATGACATCCGACTCAGCGAAGCCCTTGTCCATATCGCCCTTGCGAACCTTGATGTGCTTGAGCAGATTCCCCTTCTCGTGAAGCTGGGGTACGCCCTCCTGGCGGGCCTGCACGGGATTGGTGATCACCGGCTGGAGGTCGAATTCCGCTTCGACCAACGCCGCGGCCTGATCGGCGATCTCCTGCGTTTCCGCGGCGATGATCGCGATCGCGTCGCCCACATAACGGACGCGTTCCCCGATGCCAACCATCACCGGCCAGTCAAAAATGACCAGGCCGTGATTATGCTCAGCCGGGATATCTTCAGCCGTTAAAACTGACACGACGCCGGGCAACGCTTTTGCTTTGGAAACATCAAGCCTTTTCAGGAATCCATGCGGGATCATCGCCCGGCGGGCCTTGGCATATAACATGCCGTCGAAAACAAGATCGTCCGTGTACATAGCGCTGCCGGTCACCTTGTCCACGGCTTCAGGTCGAAGATGGGAATGACCGACAACTTTATGAGTGTGGATCGAATTGGGGATATGGGTTGGCTTCTGGACAGGCTCGCCCGTGCGCAAGGCCTTGGCCGCGGCCACGATCGCACTCACAATCGTCGGATATCCTGCGCAGCGGCAGAGGGTATCCTTCAGTGCGAATTGGATCTCATCCTTAGTCGGGTTGGGATTACGCTTGAGCAGTGCATACGCCGTCAGGATTTGCCCCGGGATGCAGAATCCACACTGCACCGCGCCGTGTTCCACAAAGGCTTCCTGCAGCGGATGGAGCTTCATCTCGTTATGCACACGCTGCGCCAGTCCTTCAATGGTGACGATATTTGTCCCCGCGGCGCGCTCGGCGGGATAAATACAGGAAACAACAGGCTCGCCCTCGATCAACACGGTGCACGCGCCGCACTCAGCCTCCTCGCATCCAATCTTGGTTCCCGTCAGACGAAGTCGCAATCTGAGGAGGGAAGCAAGTGTCTCACCAGGCTTGGTTTCCAGCGTCTGCTGGATGCCGTTAACAGTAAGGGAAATTTGTTTTGTCATAGGAATTACCTCATTTCTTAAAACAGATGGATGCGAAAAGTTAGGAGTGGTCATGTTGATAGTAACCCTCCTAACGCAATGATCCCAAAGAGTGTGATGATCGCGCCGGAGATGCGGTTGACCCACAGGAGTCCGCGCGCGTTGAATTTATTACGAAACAGTCCTACCCCACTGGATAATAGCAGCCACCACGTTGCCGACCCGCAAAAGACTCCCAGCACAAGGATCAGTGCGGACGCATAACTGCCATCGGTGTTTCCCAATCCCAGGGCTGCGAAGATCGCCACAAAGGAAAGGATGGTCATCGGGTTGGTCAGGGTCAATAAAAACGTGGAAAGATATGCACCGGGCAGTCCGCTTCCCTCGGCGTTCGCCGCCTGTTCAGCAGGCCTGGAGAGCAGGGTCTTGATCCCCAGGTAGAGCAGGAAGAGCCCACCCAGCAGGCTTAGCCACAATTTTTGACCGATGAGAAAACTGGAGATGAAAGTCAGGCCAAAGGCTGCCACACATCCGTACAGCGCGTCTGCCGTTGCAGCACCCAGGCCGGAGATAAGACCGTACCATTGTCCCTCCGCCAGGGTGCGGCGAATGCATAGCACACCGATCGGTCCCACAGGCGCGGCAATGGAAAAGCCGATCACCAGACCTCTAAGGAAAAGCGAAACATTCATGCAGCCAGGTAATTTTTGTTAGGCAGCCCGTTTCCAGGCGGTTTCGATCACATCTTTGAACAGCCCGCTGACAATATGCCGGCGGTAGTCTGCGCTGGCTCTTCGAGCGCTTGTCCTGAACTGGGCCTGGGTCAGCAGGGCTTCGAGAGCCGATTCAAATGCTTCGTTGTCGAAGGGCCGGCCCCTCAGCACATCTTCAGCCTGCCTGGCACGAAACGGTGTCCCGCCACCGGGACCCACGGCGATACGGACCTCTTTCAGAAGATCGGCCTCGCGCTCGAGCCAGACCGCACAGTTCAATATGGGAAGAGCGACACCCTGCGGGCGCATGATCCGTTTGAAGCAGGAGGCCTGATGAGTTTTGAGAAGGGGCAGATAGAAACCGACGAGTAATTCCTCTCCATGTCTGAGTGCGGATTTACCGGGACCCACGAACAGGTCCCTGAAGAACACCTGGCGTGTTCCTTCACAACCGGCGATCTCTGCGCGTGCATCCGTCGCCAGCAGGGCAATCGTGCCATCTGCAGCAGGAAGCGCATGAGCAACATTGCCGCCGAGCGTGGCCACGTTACGGACCTGGGGTCCGGCGATCAGGTTGCAGGCTTCGACCAGAGCCTGGGCGTGCTCCAGCGTGAGCGGGTCCAGGGCGACCCGATTGACCGGAACAGCCGCGCCGATAAAGAGCTGATCCCCTCGGACTTCGAGGAGGGTCATCTCGGCGATGGAGGTGACATCCAGCAATGTGTGAACGGGGGAATGCCGGCCTTGTTCCAGGTCCAATAGCAGATCGGTCCCGCCTGCAATGGGCAGGATGGGACGCGGCGCCTCGGCAAAGGCTTGTAGGGCTTGTGACAGATTGGTGGGACGAAGATATTCCTGCCAAAGGTTCATTGGTGGTTACCTCTTTCTGCCGCTTCATCATAAATGAAACCTGGATGGCTTTCATG
>JBLNAU010000141.1:0-2696 GCA_050259515.1 Syntrophothermus sp. | reverse complement strand
CAGTCTACAACCGTTATCGCCAGCGCGGCGGAATGCATCTTCTGCTGTGGGCAATCGGATTGCTGCTTTATGGCATCGGTACCTTGAGCGAAGTCATTCTCGGCTTGACCTTCAATCCCTTTGTGTTAAAGCTCTGGTATTTGACGGGTGCCATGCTCACAGCTGCCTGGCTGGGCATGGGAACGGTCCACCTGCTGATTCGCAGAGGCAATACGGCGATGGTGCTCACATGGATTCTTGCTGTAGTCTCCGTTCTAGCGTTTATCCTTGTGATGATCGCGCCGGTAACTTCCACAGCCTACGATATAACGCGTCCTGCCTCGGAACAGTACAGGGATATTTTTTCACGTAGTGGATTGATCATTCTGTTCACGATTTTGCTCAATATCTACGGCACACTGACATTAGTCGGCGGGGCGCTGTATTCGGCATTTCTATTTTGGCGCAAGAAGATCCTTGCCAATCGGATGTTGGGAAATATTTTGATCGCGGCGGGTGCTCTTTCCCCGGCGATGGGTGGCACGTTCCTGCGAGCAGGTCTGACCGATCTTCTGTACCTGAGCGAGTTGGTTGGCGCGATCCTGATGTTCATTGGTTTTGTGATGGCGACCTCGGGGGCTTCAGAAGTCAGTCCATCCCAGGCACGTGCTTGATTAAATAATCCTAATAAAAAGACAGGCGCCCCAAAGCGACTGTCTTTTTTACTGCTTTCAGTATAAAGCAGCCCCTTTTTGAAATGAACTATCATCCAAAATTCATATTTCGAACTGA
Source organism: Syntrophothermus sp. (assembly GCA_050259515.1). GTDB lineage: Bacteria > Chloroflexota > Anaerolineae > Anaerolineales > Villigracilaceae > Defluviilinea. The sequence continues at coordinate 1,925 of JBLNAU010000141.1, read as the reverse complement.
TACCATAATGTGGTACTTTGTAATTCACGCTATAATGAATTTATGATACTCGATTTACCTTATTTACTTGAAACCAGACGAAATCACGCGGTTGAACACGCAACGCTTCACATTCTTGCCCGCAAGTACAAAAACATGTCCATGGGAGGTCATTCCAACCCGACCGGCTTTTACCTGATGGGCAACTTTACCAAGGACGACATCCTGACCGCCGCGGCGGAAGCGATGGAGCGGATTCGCTCCGGCGAGCGCGAGCTTGCCATCCATGAGGGCTGCGGCACCAACATCGCTGCCTCCACGCTTCTCCCGGGCTTCTTTGCCTTTCTCCCGATGAGCCGGGCTCGATCCACAACCTGGAAGCTGGCGCTCGTCCCGTTTGCCGTGGTGCTGGCTGTCTTTGGGTATTTCCTCAGCAAGCCCGCCGGTCCCTGGCTGCAGCGTAATGTCACCACCGAAACAGACCTGGGCGGCATGCGCATCGTGGACATTATCCCCGTCCGCAAAGGCCTTCATCGCGTTATTACGAAGTAGGTAAACAGGGAAACAAGTGGGCAGGTACAATTTAAGACTTATGTACTTGTCTACTTGTGTACTTACATACATCACACCATGCCCAACATCTTCCTGCTCTACGGCAACGACGAATTCGCCATCTCACGCAAGCTGAAGGACTTCGGCTCGGATTTCACGGATCCCACCAGCGCAGAGATGAACACCGCCCACCTGGAAGCCAGGTCGATGAGTGACGATGACCTGGGCAATGCGATCAATTCCATGCCGTTTCTTGCCAAGAGACGCCTGGTGTTGCTGTCCAGCCCCTCGACCAAGTACAACAATCCACAGGCGCGCAAAAAGTTTTTGGAGTTCATCGGGAAGACTCCCGATACCACGCGCCTGGTGATGTATGAGTCTGTCGAGCCAAGGGACGCCGAAAAACACTGGCTGGTGAAATGGGCGGAAAAGAATGAAAATTCCGTGCAGACCCGGGCTTTCATGCTGCCGCGCCTGAAGGATATGACCGGCTGGATCGTGAATGAGACAAAAAATCAGGGCGGCAAGATCGAACCGCGTGCCGCCGAAATGCTCAAGGACATGGTCGGAGTGGACACACGCCAGGCCGGGATGGAGATCGCCAAGCTGCTGGCGTATGCCAACTGGGCGCGGCCGATCAACAGCCAGGACGTGGAAGCCGTCTGTGTTGTAACATCCGAGCAGTCTGTATTCGATTTCGTCGATGCCCTGGCCAACGGGAACGGCAAGTCGGCCCAGCATCTCCTGCACCGCCTGCTGGAAACGGAAGATGAATTCTCGCTGTGGGGGATGGTCGTGCGCCAGTTTCGCCTGCTGATTCAGGCGCGCGAGATCCTGGATGGACGCGGCAACAAGGACGACGTGGCGCGGGCGCTGGGGGTTCATCCCTTTGTGGCCGAGAAAGCGGCCCAGCAAGCCTCCCGTTTTTCCATTGAATCGCTGGAAGCGATCTATCACCGGCTGTTGAATATTGACGAGCGCGTCAAGACCGGCCAGGTCAGCCTCGACCTGGCAATGGACACCCTGGTCGTTGAATTAACCCAATCGTAAAAAATCCATCCTTCGGGGAGGGCCATCTTATCTCTTGACTTAATTATACATACGTGTTAGTATGTATGTATGAGACGCACCAAGGAAGAAGCGGCAGTTACCCGGACCAGCGTGTTAAAGGCAGCCCTGTCCGTCTTTAGCAAGAAGGGCTATGCCGCTACAACGCTGGATGATATCGCAGCCGCGGCCAAAGTCACGCGGGGAGCGATCTACTGGCATTTCAAGAGCAAGGCAGACCTGTACAATATCCTCACCTCAGAACTCTCTGCCCGGGGTGCCGAGCTTGTCCAGCAGGCAGCGGCGGAAGGAGGCACCTTCCTGGAGATCCTGCGGCGTGTTTTTGT
>JBLNAU010000140.1:0-4428 GCA_050259515.1 Syntrophothermus sp. | reverse complement strand
TTAGGAGAAACTTATCAGCACTTCAGAATTTCGAGTTAACGAGGGCATCCGCGTCGCGGAAGTTCGTCTGATTGGACCAGATGGCGGAAATGTCGGTGTCGTGCCGATCCGCCAGGCTCTGCAGATTGCACGGGACGCCGAGCTGGATCTTGTCGAAGTCTCGCCGAACGCCAATCCGCCCGTATGCCGTGTGATCGACTATGGCAAGTTCATTTACGAACGCGCCAAGAAGGAACGCGAGGCCAAAAAATCCCAGACCAAGATCGAGGTCAAGGAAATCCGCCTCCGTCCGAAAACCAATGAAGCCCATCGCGGTTTCAAGGTGGACGATGCCCGCCGCTGGCTGTTACAGGGGCACAAGGTCCGTGTAACGATCAAGTTCCGCGGCCGTGAAATGGATTATCCCGAGATCGCGCTCGAAGACCTCCGGGAAATCGCTGCCGCCCTGGCCGATGTAGCCACCGTCGAAGTGCCGCCCCAAATGGAGGGACGCACCATGCTCGTGGTGATGGCTCCCAACAAAGGCGGCCCCAAGAAGAAGGAAAAGGGCGAGCAGTCTCCCGCTGAGAAGGCCAGTGCTGAGCCCAGTCGAAGCGAAGCCCAACCTTCCAAATAGTTGTACAAGTCCCAAAGATGTTGAACGTCCGCGGGCCGTAAGATGTCCCGCGGTGTATTTTGTCTGAAATCTGTTCGAAAGGAGTACATCGGCAATGCCACGCAAAGCGAAGGCAAGCGGCAAGACCAAGCTGAAGACCCACAAGGCAACATCCAAGCGGTTTCGCCTGACCGGTTCCGGCCTGGTGGTCCGCACGAAAGGCGGCAAGAGTCACTTGCGCCGGCGCACGTCAAAGCGCACCAAGGCGCAGTTGTCTGAGATGCACACAGTGAAGGGCACCAAGATCATCAAGCGCGTCAAGCGCCTGGCGCCCAATATGGACTAGTAGGGACGAAGCACGTTCCGTCACCGAATATCGTATCCAATCTTTTATTTGCGGCTTTCGGGTGTAAGCAACTGGCGATCCTGAGCGAAGACGAAGGACACCGACGCCCGCGAGTTTGCAGGAGGCACTACAATGCGTGTTAAGGGAGGCCCACAGGGCCATCTACGTCACAAACGAGTTTTGAAGATCACCAAGGGACAGCGCGGCGCCAAGCACCGCCTGTTCAAGCGTGCGAATGAGGCCATGCTCAAGAGCCTCTGGTACGCGACCCGTGATCGCCGCGTGCGCAAGCGCGATCTCCGCAAGTTGTGGATCGCCCGCATCAACGCCGCGGCCCGCCTGAACGGTACCACCTACAGCAAGTTGATCGCAGGGCTCAAGAAGACCGGCATCGAGCTCAACCGCAAGATGCTGGCCGACATCGCAGTCCGTGACCCGCAGACATTCGCTGCAGTGGTCGCAAGGACCAGGTAAATTTTTTCGGGGCGACCAGCCGGTCGCCCCGAAATTTTTAAGGAGGTAAAATAATATCGTCATCTTCACCAAGGCAACTCACGTTTTTATAAAAGAAAGCTGGAAACATGGAATACATGGAACTGGAAGTTTATTCCCAGTCGATTGACCGGGGAATTGTTCGAATGCCAAGCCAGGGCTTCCCCGGGCTGGTCCTTCAAGGAGAAACATTATCCTCCCTTTTGACGCTTGCCAAATCGGCCTATGAGAGATCGCAGAACACTGCCGACACGGACTTAATCGAAACCACCCGTGACCTTATGGAAAAGCTTCAAAAGCTCGTGGCCCATTATGAGTCCACGCTCAATAAGCATAATATTCCGCTGCCCTACTTCACCGTCCCAACAAAATCAAGCGGAGAATAATTGACATTCTTCTTATGAACACCGTTCTTGTCGAGAAGAGATTTCCGTCCAACCAGACGATCCAAATGATTCAGGGGGACATCACCACGGAGGAAGTGGATGCCATCGTCAATGCAGCCAATGAGCACCTGCAGCATGGCGGCGGTGTCGCCCGAATGATCTCCAAAAAGGGGGGATCTGTCATCCAAAAGGAATCGGACCGATGGATACGGGAGCATGGCCCTGTGGCCCATTCGCAGCCCGCGTGGACCTCAGGCGGACACCTGCCGGCAAAATATGTCATCCACGCGGTGGGGCCCGTCTGGGGGGACGGCGATGAAGATAAGAAGTTGTCGGATGCCGTGACAGGCTCACTCCGATTGGCAGATCAATTGAGCTGTGCATCGATCGCCATGCCTGCCATTTCCACCGGAATCTATGGCTTCCCCAAGGAACGTGCAGCAGAGATCATCTTTTCGTCCATTGAAGCATATTTCGAAAACAACCCGTCCGGAATCAAAGTCATCAGGCTGGTCTTGTTCGATCGACCGAGTGTGGACGTATTTCTCAATACCTGGCATGGCAGGTGGGGTGGGTAAACGGTGATCACCTCCTCCCAGAATTCAAAAATCAAGTTTGTTCGCGCATTACTTGGACGTTCGAAGGAACGGCGGGAAGCGAATGCTTTTGTTGCCGAAGGCGTAAGGCTGGCCGAGGAGGCGGTCAATAGCAATTGGACAGTTCGGTTCGCCCTTTACGATGAGACCCTGAGCGAAAGGGGAAGATCCCTGGTGGAGGGTTTAAGATCGCGCGGCGCGGATGTGGAAAGCGTGTCTGAAAGCCTGATGAAATCTTTGAGCGAAACCGAGACACCTCAGGGGATCCTGGTTGTTCTTGAACTCACTCCCCTGCCCCTTCCAAAATCCACTGATTTTATTCTGATCCCCGATCAGATCCGGGATCCCGGAAATCTCGGTACGCTGCTGCGCTCCGCGGCTGCAACCGGTGTTCAGGCGATATTGTTACCTCCTGAAACAACCGATGCCTTTGCACCGAAGGTGGTGCGCTCAGGGATGGGGGCACATTTTCGACTGGCGATCCATGCCGTGAAATGGGACGAGATCGGGCAGATCGGCAAATCGGCGGGCCTGCAGATGTTCCTGGCGGAGATGAACGGCCAATCCTGCTGGGAGACCGATCTGCTTCACCCCCTGGCGTTGATCGTAGGCGGCGAAGCGGAGGGGGCAAGCGAGGAAGCGCGCAGGCTGGCAAGCCGGAAGATCAGCATCCCCATGACAGGCCGGATGGAATCGTTGAACGCTGGAGTCGCCGGGTCCATACTTATGTTTGAGGTTGTTCGGCAGCGTTCCGACGTTTACAAAGTGCCGCACCATTGACTTTCGTCAAAGCAGGAATTTCAGCCTATAAGCATGGAAAACATGCATGAGACAGGCGCTAAGTATCCAAATATTCCAGCGAGGCCAGATGAAGATCCGTTCAATCACTTATTTTTGTAATCCTCAATATCCGCTCCACGAGCCAGTTCTGCGAAAGGCAGGCCAGTTTCTTTCTGAAGCCAGGTCCGCTTATGAATCAGCCGGGTATGAGGTGCAAACTGTCAGGCTGGCGACCGTTCCATTCCCTCACCTCTTAGGCGAATTAAACATTCCCAAGCTGCCGGAACTGACGAGCCAGATGGACGCAATCACCCGCCAGCTTGGGATTGGATATTTCTCGCTGGGGCCGGCGCTGCCTGAAATCCCGCGCAGCTACGAAGCCATTCCCGATGCGATCTTTATGTCCAAGCATGCCTTCTTTGGCGGGTTAATGGCCGGGAAATCGAACGGAGATCGACCCGACTCCAAAATTTATTTTTCTGCCATCCGGGCCTGTGCCGAGCTGATGGTCAAGTGCTCCACCCTCGAACCCAACGGATTCGCCAACCTGCAGTTCGCCGCGCTGGCCAACGTCGGAGCAGGGGCGCCATTCCTGCCAGCGGCCTATCATGACATGGACGAGCCTGCTTTCGCGATCGCAACCGAAGCAGCCGACCTGGCAGTCCAGGCCTTTGAGAATGTAAAAAGTCTGGAGGAGGGGAGAAGTAACCTGGTCAGTGAGATCCAAAAGCATGGCAAAAAGCTGACCCAGGTGGCAAGGTCACTAAACGGCAAATTCGGGGGCATCGATTTTTCCCTGGCTCCCTTCCCCGATGACGCTCACTCGCTGGGGAACGCTGTTGAACGAATGGGCGTTATGCACATCGGGTACCACGGTTCCCTGGCGGCGGCAGCCATCCTGACCGAAGCGATCGAACGCGCCGAATTCCCTCATACAGGCTTCAGCGGCTTTATGCAGCCGGTGCTCGAAGACTCCATTCTGGCGATGCGTGCCGCAGAAGGAACCCTGACGATCAAAGATATTCTCCTTTACTCCGCTGTCTGTGGGACCGGGCTGGATACCATTCCCATCCCGGGAAACACAACCGCGGAAGAGCTGGTTCCCCTGCTGCTGGACCTTTCTGCCTTGGCTGTGCGGCTGGACAAGCCCCTTACGGCGCGTCTCATGCCGATCCCGGGCAAAAGAGTAGGCGACCTGACAAGTTTTGATTTTGCCTTCTTTGCCCGCAGTAA
>JBLNAU010000139.1:0-2945 GCA_050259515.1 Syntrophothermus sp. | reverse complement strand
ACAGAAGCTGGTTGAGGTCAATCTGGCAGGGATGCTGCCGGGGGTTAAGCTGGAAGACCGCGTCATCCAGAACCTGGCAGCCGCACTGCGCGAGAATATCGTCCAGCAAAAGAACGACAGCCCGCTTGCGCCCAACGTCTTTACCTTGATCGTTTCCACCGAGACAGCGCCCATGTGGAAGGAACCGCGGACGACCGATACGCTCAAGAACATCATCATTACGGCCGGACGCGAAGCGGGATTAAAATTTGTGGGCCAGCCGATCATCACCATTACCACCGACGACAACTATTCGGCCGACGAGGTCAGAGTAGTGGCCTCCCACAAGCTGGAGCCTGTGGCAGAGACCCAGGGCATGCAAAGCACCACCTCCGGGAATGTGTTCGGGGACAATACCGGCGTTCCGGAAAACGCCTTCCTGATCGTGGAAGGAGTCAAGGTCTATCCCCTCAACGAGTCCGTGATCAACATTGGACGGCGGCTGGAAAATCAGCTGATCATCGATGACCCGCGTGTCTCACGCAACCATGCCCAGCTGCGTGCCGTCAAGGGCCGCTTCATGCTCTTCGATCTGAATTCCACCGGGGGAACCTTTGTCAACGGACAGCGGACCAGCCAGACGGTCCTGTATCCGGGGGATGTGATCTCCCTTGCGGGGGTTGCCCTGATCTTCGGACAGGATGTTCCTCCACCACGTCCGGACGTTGGCATGACCTCTCCGCTCGAAGTGGAACCGGGCAAAAACGACCGGCCGACTGCCGTCATGGACCAGCATACAGTTGATCTAAAACCGGAAAAAAAGAAGTTCAAAGAAGATTCAACCGATCAATGATCGCTACCGTCGTACTCGCCTTGCGGATTGCAATGGCGATCGCACTCTTCGTTTTCCTGGGCTGGGCGTTCTATACACTCTTGCAGGAGCTTCGTCAACAGGGGACAAAGCTTTCCGTCCAGAAAAAAGTGGGCATCACGTTGTATATCAAAATCAACGAGGGCAAGGAAAGCATCAGGCATTTCACCCAGACCGAGATCGTCCTTGGTCGCGATTCGAACTGCGACCTTTCGATCATGGATGAGGCTCTCTCGGCCCACCATGCCCGGATCACCTACCATCACGGTCAGTGGTGGCTGGAGGATCTTAACTCCACCAACGGAACCTATATCAACCGGGATAAATTAACCACACCCGCGGTGGTGATCACCGGGGATGAATTCAAGTGTGGGAACACCCGGTTCAGCATCCGTGTCGATACGGATGATCAGCCCAGCCCTGCAATCGCATTTTGAAATAGGAGCACTCTTATGGCCGAACAAGTTACCCTGGCAGTCATCGGCGGATCGGGATTGTACGCCATGCCGGGCTTGAAGGACGCGCGCGAATATAAGCTCGATACCCCCTTTGGCAAGACCAGCGCTCCCATTGTGGTCGGCACGCTGGAAGGAATGCGCGTCGCCTTTCTGGCGAGGCACGGCATCGGACATCACATCACGCCGAGCGAAGTGCCCTACCGGGCGAATATCTATGCCCTGAAATCCATGGGCGTTCAGCGGATCCTGAGCGTCAGCGCCTGTGGGTCGTTAAAGGAGGAGCTGGCTCCCGGGCAGATTGTCATCCCCGATCAGCTCTACGATAATACCCACGGACGAGCGCGCTCCTTCTTCGGAGAAGGGCTGGTGGCTCACATCAGCGTGGCCAATCCGTTCTGCCCGGATACTTCCGATCAGGTGGAAGCGGCAGTCCGTGCGGCAGGAGGCGTGGTCCACCGCGGAGGCACCTTTATCACCATCGAAGGTCCGCGGTTTTCGACCAAAGGCGAGTCGGTCACCTATCGTTCCTGGGGAATGTCCATCATTGGCATGACCGCCAGCCCGGAGGCTTTTCTTGCCCGGGAGGCCGAGATCTGCTACGCGACCATGGCGCATATCACCGATTACGATGTGTGGCACGAGAGCGAAGCGCCGGTGACCGTAGAAATGGTGATCCAGACCCTCCACAAGAATACCAGCCTGGCCCAGGAGGCGGTCCGCCTGATGGTGAAAAACCTGCGGCCGGAGAGGCGATGCGACTGCAAGCATGCGCTCTCGACGGCGCTGATCACCCGCAAGGATGCCATTCCGCCCGCGACCCTCCAAAAACTGGACCTTCTCATCAATAAATACCTTTAATGAATCGAATCATCCAGGGGAACCTGCTCAAGATCGCGGCCGGGTTTCTGATCCTGCAAGCGCTTATCATTACCCTATCGCCTGCCGTCCGGGCACGTTCCCTGGAGGTGGAATTCCGCTGGTCGCAATGGCTGGCATTTTTGGTGTGGGTCCTGATCGTTTACCGGGTCCACCAGTCGATCGTGAAGTATCTCCCGGATGCCGACCCCTACCTGTTCCCCATTGCCGCGCTGCTGAGCGGCTGGGGATTGCTGACCATCTGGCGGCTTGATTCGAACTTCGGCGCCCGCCAGGCGATCTGGCTGGGGGTGAGTGCCCTGGCATTCATTGCCGCCCTGCAGCTCCCTGGAACGCTTGCCTTCCTCAGGAAGTACAAATACATTCTGCTCAGCGGCGGGTTGATCCTGACGGCGTTCACGCTCTTTTTCGGGACGAATCCCATCGGGTACGGCCCGCGCCTCTGGCTGGGATGCTGCGGCATGTATTTCCAGCCTTCAGAACCCCTGAAGCTGCTGCTTGTCGCGTATCTGGCAGCCTTCCTGGCCGAACGGGTCCACATTTCGCTCGGGCCTCTGCCTTTGATCTACCCCACCCTGCTGGTCAGCGGGATCGCAATCCTGCTGTTGATCTTTCAACGCGACCTGGGCACCGCATCCATTTTTATCGCCCTCTATACGATCATTCTTTATCTTGCGACCGGCCGCCGCCGGACCCTGCTTTACAGCCTCCTCTTCATTACCCTGGTTTCCGTTGCCGGCTATTTCATCATCGATATCATC
>JBLNAU010000138.1:0-5363 GCA_050259515.1 Syntrophothermus sp. | reverse complement strand
CAAAGGACAATTTATCGGCATCGCGGATCACAGGAACGACCAGCCCTTCCTCTGCACCGATCGCCATGCCAATGTCATAATAACGTTTGAGGACGATCTCATCGTTCTGAATTTCTGCGTTCAAATACGGGAAATCCTTCAGCGCGCTGATCGCCGCTTTGACAAAGAAGGAGACGATCCCCAGCTTGATCCCGTGTCGCTCCACGAATTGATCGTGCGTACGTTTCCGCAGGTTCATTACGTTGGTCATGTCCACTTCGTTGAAGGTGGTCAGCATGGCCGTGGAGTTCTTGGCTTCGAGCAGCCGCTCGGCAATGGTACGCCGCCGGCGGGACATGCGAATGCGTTCCTCGGGGCGGTTCCCGGAAGGCGGCACGGCCGAGACTTCATTCTGAACATCTGCCAGGGCCTGAGGCTGTTCGGCGGTGCGATCCAGCCTGTCCTGCGCCTGGAGATATTTTTCCACGTCTGAGCGGGTCACACGGCCTTCCGAGCCGGTGCCGCGTATCTCACGGATATCCACATCCTTATCGCGGGCCAGCCGGGAGGCGACCGGTGTGACCAGCGGTGCTTCCTTTTCCTTGATTCGTCCATCCGGGGGCTGCGCGGCCTCCAGCTTCTCGGTGCCGATCGGCTCCTTTGCCGCTTCCACCGCATCTGGCTTTTGTTCGCGCACAGCCTCCTGCGGCTGTTCCTGGACCTGTTCCTTCACAGGCTCAGGCTTCGGTTGCGGAGCGGATACCTGCGGTTGACCGGCTTTTTCCTCGATCGTCCCGAGCACGTCGCCGACCTTTACATCGCCGCCTTCCTGGACCTTGATCTGCTGCAGGACGCCCGCGCCTTTGGCGCCGACTTCCACATTGACCTTGTCTGTTTCCAATTCCACGAGCACATCTCCCACATTGACATACTCCCCCTCCTTTTTGAGCCAATGCGAGACGGTGGCTTCCAGGATGGATTCGCCCATCTCCGGGACGGTGACTTCGATCGCCATATTAACCTCTCTCCTTGACGACACTACGAGTGTGTGCCTGTTCATCGAATTTAAAAGCCTGCTCGATTAAGGCCTGCTGGTTGCCCCGGTACGCGGTGGAGGATCCCTCCGCCGGGCTGGAGCTTTCCGGCCGGCCAACATAATGCAAAGGATATCGATCTTCAGTAAGTTGTCTTAAGCGAGGGCGCAGATAATTCCATGCGCCCATGTTCAGCGGCTCCTCCTGAACCCAGATCAAACGCTCCAGGTTGGAATAGCGGTCCAGCACGTTTTCCAGCGCTTCCCTTGGGAATGGATAAAGTTGTTCGAGGCGGGCAAGTCCCACGTTCGGCGTTGCCTTTCGCAACTGGCTGGTGACCAGGTCAACATAGACCCGCCCGCTGCACAGGATCAGAGAGGTCACTCTTTTGGGATCCTGGACTTCCGAATCATCTATCACCGGCTGCCATGTTCCTTCTGCCAGCTCACCGACCGTGGAAGCCACAAGTGGGTGGCGCAATAATCCTTTATGGGTAAAGACAATTAAGGGCAATGGATCCGTCTTCAACAACAGGGCCTGTCGCCGCAACAAATGAAAATACTGGGCAGCTGTGGAGGGATAGGCAATCCGCATATTGGTTTCCGCGGCGAGGGCCAGGAATCGCTCGATGCGCCCGCTGGAGTGATCGGGTCCCATGCCTTCATTTCCGTGAGGCAGCAACAGGACCAGCGAGGGCGTGAGCCCCCATTTGGCGCGGCCCGAAACCAGGAACTCATCGATCACTCCCTGGGCATTGTTGATAAAGTCACCGTACTGCGCCTCCCAAATATCGAGTCGGTTGGGCGACTGGATGTTATATCCGATCTCAAAGCCAATGGCCCCTGCTTCGCTCAACGGGCTGTTCAATACTTCAAAGGAGGCCTGCGCCTGGGGCAGTGACTGCAAAGGGATGAAAGCCTTGTTGGTCTGTGCATCATAAAATGCCGCGTGCCGCTGGCTGAACGTCCCGCGGGCAGTGTCCTGTCCCGTCAGGCGAATGGCGATACCATCCTGAAGGATCGAGGCAAAGGCAATATCCTCGGACGTTGCCCAATCCACCTTATCCACGGATTTATTGATCGCGGACTGGCGCCTCTCGACAGCCTTGACCAGTTTTGAATTCAACTTAAAGCCATTGGGGAACTGCAGCAGGGACTGGTTCAATTCCTTGATGCGCTTGAGTGGGATGGCGGTTTTCACTTTTTGAGCCGCTCCGCGTGGAGGGGTCGATGGGACCGGCTCGAACAGGGATTTTTCCGGGTCGAGCTTTTCACTTTCCTGCTGCAGCTGGGTCATATATCCTTGCAGGATCTGATCCGCATGCCCGGCCTCGATCACTTTTTGTTCCTCCAGCCGGCCCGCCCATAACTTCCGGACGGAGGGGTGCTTGTCGATCTCGCGGTACATCAGCGGCTGGGTAAAGCGCGGCTCATCACCTTCATTGTGACCGTGGCGGCGATACCCGATCAGGTTGATGACAAAGTCCTTGTTGAATTTCTGACGATAGGCAAAGGCGGTCCGGGCAGCCTCGATGCAGGCGTACGGGTCATCCGCATTGACATGGATGACCGGCATCTCAAAACCAACCGCCAGGTCACTCGCATGCAAACTGCTCCTCAGCTCAGGATCGGTGGCAGTAAAACCAAGCTGATTGTTGGCGATAATGTGCAGCGTGCCGCTCACCGCATAACCCGGCAGGCGCGACATATTCAGTGTCTCGGAAACAATCCCCTGTCCCACAAAGGAGGCGTCGCCGTGAATGAGGATGGGAAGCGAGGCATTATGGAAGTAACGCGGCGGACCCGGTTTTTCCACGCTGGTGTTGGCAGCACGTGCCATGCCCTGGATGACAGGGTCGATCTGCTCCAAATGGCTTGGGTTGGGAGGCATGTGGACGACAAGGTCGATCCCCGTGTTCTGATCAGGCTTACGGTAGCCGCCCATGTGATATTTGACATCACCCGTCCAGCCCAGCTCATCCCAGGTGGTTGCCCGCCCCTGCGGGTCATTAAATTCGGCCAGCACCTGGCTGTACGGTTTGTTCAGGATATGCGCCAGCACATTCAGGCGTCCGCGGTGTGCCATGCCGATGAAGATGACGCAGATGCGGGCCCGCGCGGCCGAGGCGATCACCTCATCGAGCATGGGAATCATCATATCCAGGCCCTCGATGGAAAAACGGGTCTTGCCGGGATACATACGCTGCAGGAAGAGTTCAAAAGCCTCCACCTGCGTCAAGCGTTCCAGCAGCTTAACTTCATTCATATCCTCAGCCGAATCGCGAAAACGCCCTGACTCGGCCGTCTGGTGCAGCCACTCCCGTTCCTGTGGAGAATGAACGTGGGCATAATCGAACCCAATCGTTCCGCTGTATACGGCTCGCAAGGCAGCGATGGCATCCAGAGCGTTCCCATTTTTTAGGCCGGGAAAATTGACAAGATCCGCCGGGAGCTTTGCAAGATCCTCTTCACGCAACTGGTGGTATTCCAGAGTCAGGGAGGGATCATTCATCCCTTTGAACAGGGGATTGAGGTCCGCAGCCAGATAGCCCTGTGAACGGATCGCCTGCGCCAGGTTTGCAGCGGCAATCACGGATCTCAAATTTGAAACGGGTCGGGATGGGGCCTCGGTAGCACGAACCTTATTGCGCTCGAAATATTCCCGGCTGGCCGGATCCAGCGAGGCGGGATCCTTTTTGTAACGCTCCTCCAGCTCCAGCATATAAGCCAGATTGGGACCATGGAATTCGTGTTCACTGTTCATGCCACCGCCTGTTGCGCGTTCACCAACGCGGCTTTGTCCTGGACAGTCACGAACTGTCCATCTTTTTTATCCTGTATGGCTTGCTCGTAGACCTTGAGCATTTTGCGGGCAAGCCGTTTGTTGTCGTATGAACGGGATTTGCGCAGAGCCGCAGATCGAAACCGGCTCATCAAGGAGGGCTTCTCAACCAGCCGCACAATACCGTTGGCCAGGTCATTCGGATCGTTCTGGACCAAAAGCCCCTGGGTCCCATCTTCAACGATATCCTGCGTCCCACTGGCTGCCACTGCCACGACAGGCAAGCCCGCAGCCATCGCCTCCAGCGTAGCCAGACCCTGCGTTTCAGTAACGGAGGCAAAGGCAAACAGATCTGCAGCTTTGAGATAGGTGGGCACCTGTTCAAAAGGTACCCGGCCCGCAAACAGGACCCGCTCGGTAATCCCAAGCTCACCTGCCAACTGCTGAAGCGCCTGCGCCTGAGGACCATCCCCGACCAGGACCAGGCGAATGTTCGGCTGTTCCTTCCGGGCATGGGCAAAGGCCTGCAGGAGCGTGGCCCAGTTCTTTTCCTCGGCCAGGCGCCCCACCGAGATGATGACCTTGTCATCCGGCCAGCCCCATTCGGCGCGTAATGCGTTTCCGTCTGCATCTTTATAGGGAGCGATATCCAGCCCGGTCGGAATGACCGTGAAGCGATCCACCAACCCATAGTCATTGACCAGGATCGAGCGCATGCTTTCCGAAGGGACCACAATATGCTGGCACTTCCGCATGTACTCCCTCAGCCAATTCATTACCCTGTCCTTGAGAAACTCCTGTACCTGTTCCTGTGGAATGGGGACATAGTGGGTATATTCATGGTACTGGGTGTGGAATGTAAACACCAGAGGCAGGTTAAGATCGCGGGCCTTCCCCGCAGCCGTCTGGCCCAGCAGAAAAGGATGGTGAGTATGAATGATATCCAGCTTGAGTTTGGGGAGCAGTTGATCCACAAACGAGGAAACGGGTAATGCCGTGGGGATATCGCCCGGCAAAGGCAGTTTCAGGCTGGGATATCGAAAGATGAAAGGCTCGGTATCCTCATAATCATCCTCCTGTGCAAATATGAATACATTGTGTCCGAGAGCCGATAACGCATCCCGGAATGATTGCACCGAACGGACAACACCACTGACGACAGGCAGATACGTGTTTGTAAAATAGGCGATATGCATTTTTTAACTGCTCATATGAATTTGCTTCAAGGAAGCCTTATTTAATTCTTCGAAGCATTTGCAGGCATAGATGAACATGCCTGCATTCCAGGTAAGGGGAGCCTCGGGCTTGTACCACCGGCTGCTCATTGGCTCACCATTTTTCCCATAGACTTCATGGACCTGTTTATCACGGACAATGACTGCTGAAATGTGTGAGAGCAAATCCTTTGCCCTTGGCAGATCACCGGAACGTGCCTCGGCAACCACATGCCAGGCGCCAAGCCAGATCCAGGCTGCTTCGGTATGATAACTGGCCATGCCGCCCAGGATATTCTCGATCGCAATCAGTTCCCTGGGATAATTAGAAGATGACACCCGGGTTGGCACAGGC
>JBLNAU010000137.1:0-2983 GCA_050259515.1 Syntrophothermus sp. | reverse complement strand
ACCGACCAGACTTTATTGAACCGGTTGTTTGGGGCACAGACAGGGCGGGACGCGATTGCACCCCTGCATTCGGTCCCGCGGCGAATGGTGGAGGGTCACTACGCATTTCCGATCAGCTCTGAACTGGGCTGGGCGGTCGACCCCATGTTGATCCCGTTGTTTGCAGACCTGGGAAAAATACTGGAAAAAACGGCCGTCCCGATCGCAAACAAGCTCAACCAGTATATCCGGCTGTACGGGCAATTGTTCACCGGGCTCCGGCAGGGGCTGATCTTTTACCTGGGCGCCATACGGTTGATCCACCGGTTCCAAGAGTGGGGTCTGCCCATGTGCCGGCCGCAGATCGCTCCCATGGAGCAGCGCCTGTGTGAGGTCCGGGACTCCTATAATCTGCACCTGGCGCTGCGGGAGATGGAGAGAGGTACAGGCCGGGTCGTTGTCAGGAATGACATCCGGATCGGGCCCGCCGGGCAGATCCTGATCCTGACCGGTCCCAACCACGGCGGCAAGACCACTTACATGCAGGGCGCCGGCGTGGTCCAGCTCCTGGCCCAGGCGGGATGCTATGTTCCCGGGGAGCAGGCCGTTATCAGCCCGGTGGATCATCTCTTCACCCATTTTCCACTGGAGGAAAAACCGGACTCGGACACGGGACGCCTTGGCGAGGAAGCCCTGCGGCTGGGAAAGATATTCGAGCAGATCACCCGTCACAGCCTGGTGCTGTTGAATGAAACGCTCTCCAGCACCAGCTTCAGCGAGAGCCTGTACCTGGCGGAGGATCTCGTACGGATCCTGCGCCGGCTGGGAGCCCGCGCGATCTATTCCACGCACCTGCATGAGCTGGCGAACCGGGTCGATGCGCTGAACGACTCGGTGCCCGGGGACAGCCGGATCATCAGTGTCGTATCGTCCCCCATGGATACGGCCATTGCGGGCTCCGGGACCGAGATCGTACGCACGTACAAGCTGGAAGTCCGTCCGCCGCTTGGCCAGAGCTATGCCCGCGAGATCGCGGCGCGTTACGGCATCAGCTACCGGCAGCTGGAGGACGTTCTATCCGGGCGGGGCGTGTTATAGAAGCATGTGTCTGGGTCTACTATTGCTCTAGCCGCCGTCCCCGGCGGGTACCGCTGAGTAGTCATCCATTTTTGCAATAAAATAAAAAACAGGGACCCATTGTTGCAATGGGTCCCTGTGCCTGCCAGGACAGGCTCATTCATCTAGAATACGCGGATCGCAATCTCCGCCGGGGCAGCCAGGTAGTTTTCCAGCTCGGGATCCAGCTTGACCAGGGTCAACGAGAAGCCGGCCATTTCCAGGGAGGTGCAATACTCACCCACATAGTTGCGCTTGATCTTCATGCCGCGCTTTTCCACCTGTTCATGGGCATAGCCATAGAGCAGGTACAGCTCCGAGATGGGCGTGCCGCCCATGCCATTGATCATCAGGGCCACTTCGTCGCCGGCTTTGAAAGGCAGATCGCTGGCGACCGCCTCCAGCATTTCGTCGACGATCGCATTGGCCGGGGCCAGCTTCACCCGCTTGCGTCCGGGCTCGCCGTGGATGCCGATGCCCATCTCCATCTCATCCTCCGCCAGGGTAAAGATGGGTGAGCCTTTGGCCGGTGGGGTGCAACCGGTCAGAGCCATCCCCATGGTTCGCGTGACTGCCACGACCCGGTTGCCAAGTGCTTCCAGCTCTTCCAGGCTGCAGCCCGTTTCCGCCGCAGCCCCGACGGCCTTGATCACAAAAAAATTGCCTGCCACGCCGCGCCTTCCAACTGTCCAGGTGGAATCCTTGACGGCGACATCGTCGTTGATAACCACCGTTCTGACCTCGATCCCATCCGCCTCGGCCATCTCGCGGCCGGTCTCGAAGGACATCGTGTCGCCCGTGTAGTTATTCAACAGGTGCAGGACACCTTTATTCGAAGCGACCAGCTTGGTGGTCTGGTAAACGAAATCGGCGGGAGGTGCTGCGAATACGTTGCCCGGACAGGCTGCATCCAGCATCCCTTTGCCGACGGCCATGACATGCGCAGGCTCATGCCCCGAACCGGATCCCTGCATGATGGACACTTTATCCTGGATGGGGATATCGGCCCGCATGATCAGGTTGTAGGCGGGGATGTATTTCAGCGTCTTGGGGTTGGCCAGGGCAATCCCTTTCAACATTTCCGGAACAAAATTGGTCGGGTCATTGACAAACTTCTTCATCGGGAATCTCCTTTTCAAACGATTGGTTGAAGCTTACTCTTTCCAGGCCTTGCTGACGGCTTCGAACAGAACAGCCATCGCAACGGCGCCGGCATCCAACGTTCCAATGCTGCGCTCACCCGTATAGGCAGCGCGACCCTTCTTGGCGATCATGGGACGGGTGGCTTCGGCGCTCTCCCGGGCGACCAGGGCCGCTTCCTCGAGGGCCGTTGCAGTATCCTTGCCATCACGGAAGGATTTTTCGAGCTGATCGACCGCAGGGACCAGGGCATCCAGCAGGGTCTTGTCTCCCAGGTCGGTGTTGCCGCGTTTCTTGATCCCTTCGATCGCAGCTCTGAACATGGCGATCACGTCGGCTCGCTGGATCTCGGCCGCTGTTTTCGTCCCCAGTGACCCACCGGCCCGCAGGAACGAAGTGCCCCAAATGGAGCCCGAGACGCCACCGACAGAGCCCATGATGACGGTGGCAATCTTTTTCAGGAAGTTTCCAGGCAGGCTGTGGTCCAGGTTCTCCCATTCCTGCAGCACCTTCTCAAACCCGCGTGCGATCGAATAGCCAAAGTCGGCGTCACCCACGACCCCATCCAGCTCGCTGAAGTATTGCTCATTTTCGAGAACAGACTTGGCGATGACTTGCACTACAAATTCGGCATCTTTTGTCATTGACATCCTCCGGGTTTTATTCAATTTCGAGACAGGCTTCCAGGTCTCGTTGTGTCAACTGTTCAGCGGCCAGGCGTTCCAGGGAACACCCGCAGCAGCCAGCT
>JBLNAU010000136.1:0-5183 GCA_050259515.1 Syntrophothermus sp. | reverse complement strand
ATGCCTTATCGCATCGACCTGGCCGGGGGGTGGCTTGACCAGCCCTATGTCTCCGAGCATTACCCAGGTTCGGTGATCACCATCTCTCTCGAGCCAACCATCGAATTCAATGAGCGCAGCGGTATGGCTTCCAGTACACGGCGGTCTGCGCTCGATCTTTGGGGGCCCAAGCTGCCGGCGGGAAACCATGAGAAGCTGGCGAAGATCCTCTTCTGCTACGACAATCCCCCTGGAACAAAAGTCATTTCAGGGTCCCAGGATTCGATCGGCATTGTCTTTCCAGGGTTGGCGAAGGCTTATTATGAAGGCGATTACTGGCCGACAAGGATCGAGCATGTGATGGACGAGTCCTTACTGCGCTTTGTAGAAAGCTCGCTCTATCTGGTCTCACTGGGTCCCCGCTTCTCGGAATATGATGTTCTGGTGGATAACAAATTCAGCCGCGATCTTGCAAAATCCCTGGCCGATGCAGCCGATTCCTGCTGGGATGCCATCCTGCGCAGGGATATCGTTGATTTTGGACGGAGCATGCGTGAGTCATTTGAGGCCCAGGTGGCCATGTTTCCCCATATGTTAAATGATCGCATTGCCGACCTGATCCATGTATATCGGGAGCAGGCGCTGGGCTGGAAACTTTCTGGCGCCGGCGGAGGTGGGTATCTCATCTTCGTGGCAGAGAAACCCATCCCTGACACGGTCAGGGTCCTGGCACGTCGTGAGACCGAATAAAGTATCTATACAAATCATTTCTGAATCCAAAATCCCGGGTCAGCCGGGATTTTGTAATTATCCGCCCCATCATAAAATACTTGATTTTGTTGAAACCTGTTGAAAAATTAGTTATTGACAAAAAGCAACAAACCATATAATATGAAACTGTAAATTTCAATAAAAAACATCAATTCTCGAGGTGTTTATTGACTGCCTACGAACGACGCCAATCCATGCTTGAGTTGCTGCGCACTCACCCTGGATTACGTGTGCCCGAAATTGCCGAGATGCTTGAAATCTCGGAAGGTACGGTGCGAAACGATCTAAATGCCCTGGAAAGCCAGGGCTATCTTACACGTGTTCATGGCGGCGCCGTATTGAATGAGACCACTCAGCAGGTAAATGCTGCGTTCGGGGTTCGGCACCAGGAGCACGCAAACGAGAAAAATTGGATCGGGGCGGGCGCCGCAAAACTGGTCGAGGATGGGGATTCGATCTTGCTGGATGCCAGCAGTACCGCCTATTACCTGGCCTTGAACCTGAAGGAGCGCAGTTATTTGCGCGTGGTGACCAACGGAATAGAAGTTGCACGGCTGCTCGCACAGAACCCGACCAATACGGTTATTTTGATTGGGGGAGTTGTCCGGTCGGATGGTTCATCTGTGACCGGATTATTAAGCGAACAGATCATTGCTGAACTGCATATTCAAAAAGCGTTCGTTTCCTGCAGCGGTTTCAGTGTGGAACGCGGCCTGACCGAGGTTCACCTGGAGGAGGCGCAGCTCAAGCGCAAGGCACTTGAATCGGCGCGCCAGGTGTTTGCGATGGTCGACTCCAGCAAAATGGGTCACGAGGACCTGACCATTTTTGCCCGCGCCGTACAGATCACTCATCTGTTCACCGACGCGGGCATCACCGATGAATGGAAAACCCGCCTGCAATGGGCAAATATCCCTTTTACAGTCTGCCAGGATGAACTGGTCCATGCTTCATGAAATGAGGTGCATCTCGTGAGCGAATATATCCTCGAACTCAGAAATATCTCCAAGAGCTTTTCAGGTGTGGAAGTCCTGCACCAGGTGTCATTGGAACTGCGCCCGGGTGAAGTCCATGCGTTATTAGGGGAAAATGGCGCCGGGAAGTCAACCCTGGTCAAGGTGATCACCGGCGTCCACCAACCCGACAGCGGCGAGATCCTTTTGGACGGGAACCCGGTCCATTTCAGGGATACGTGGGAGACGCGCCAGGCCGGGATCACGGCGATTTACCAGGAGCTTAGCCTGTTCCCCGATCTGGATGTGGCGGAAAATATATTCGTCGGGTACCAGCCCCTGGCAGCCGGGGGACGGATCGACTGGCGCAAGCTTTACCGCCAGGCGGAAGAACTGTTGACTTCACTGGGGGTCCATCTCGATCTCAAACAAAAAGCCAGAACTTTGAGTATTGCACAACAACAAATGGTCGAAATCGCGCGGGCATTTTCGTTGAACGCCCGCATCCTGATCATGGATGAGCCGACCTCCTCGCTAACGCTCAACGAAGTCGCCGATCTGTTTCGACTGGTCCGCCGCCTTCGGGATGAAGGGACTGCCATTATTTTTATTTCCCACCGGCTGGAGGAGTTGTTCGAGATTGCCGATCGCGTGACGGTATTGCGCGACGGTACGTACGTTGGTACACGTCCGCTTAAGGAAGTCAGCCGGGACGATCTGATCCGGATGATGGTGGGGCGGACCATCACAAATCTGTTCCCGAAACAGGCTGTGAAAGCCGGTGACGTGGTATTGGAAGTGGAGAACCTAACCCGCGCAGGCGCGTTCAGGGATATCAGTTTCGAGCTGCGTAAAGGTGAGATCCTTGGAATGGCCGGGCTGGTGGGTGCCGGGCGCACAAATGTTGCGCGCGCCATTTTCGGCGTGGAACCAGCAACGAGCGGCCATATTCGTCTCGATGGAAAGGAAGTTGCGATCACCTCTCCTCAGCAGGCGATCGAGCTCGGGCTGGCCTATGTGCCGGAGGACCGCCAGCTGCATGGGCTGATCCCTGCCATGCCTATTACATCCAATATCAGCCTGCCGACCCTAAAGAATTTCGCGCACTGGAACTGGATGGATTTCCAGATGGAGCGGAAGGCCACTTACGAAGCTGCCCGTCAGATGGAGGTCCGCGCGAATCATATCTGGCAGATGGCGCGTGAGCTTTCCGGAGGTACTCAGCAAAAGGTTGTGCTGGCGAAATGGCTGGCGACCCATCCGCGCATCCTGATCCTCGATGAGCCAACCAGAGGGATTGATGTTGGAACCAAGGCGGCCGTCCATGGCTTGATGAGCAAGCTGGCTGCAGAGGGGATGGCAATCCTGATGATCTCCTCCGAGCTCCCGGAAGTACTGGGCATGAGCGACCGGATCATCGTCATGCACGAAGGGCATATGACTGCCCAGCTTACACGGGCGGAAGCGACCCAGGAAAACATCATTGCCGCCGCAACCCAGACTGTGACAGCAGGAAGTATATCGTGACCGTACAAACTCCACCCACAACCAAAAGCACCTCCCCCTTTTCCGATCTGTTATGGACCCTGGTCCGGTTCCGTGAAGCAGGTATCAGTACTTTTATTTTGATCCTGGTCATTCTTGTTTCTGTGCGGGCGCCCGCCTTCCTGAAGGTTGATAATTTCAAAGACATCCTCCTGAACATTTCCATCCTTACAATCGTGGCCCTGGGGCAGACCATGGTCATCATCACTCACGGGATCGACCTCTCCGTCGGCTCCATGATCGGGCTGGTTGGGATGATGGTTGCTTTTGTTGTCAAACAAAATCCTGAGATGCCGGTGGTTTTGGCAGTTTTCTTGGGAATGGCATTGGGCGCGGTCCTGGGTTCCTTCAACGGCTTGATCATCACCTTTGGCAAAGTCCCACCCATCATCGCCACCCTGGGAACACTCAGTATTTACCGCGGGCTGGTTTTCTTCTACAGCCAGGGCACATGGATCAACTCCTTTGAACTGCCGGCAGTCTTCAAGAGTCTTTCCAAGGGTACACCGCTCGGATTGCCAAATATGGTCATTATTGCCCTGCTGGTGGCTCTGGCTGTGTATTACTTCCTCAAGTACACCCGCACAGGGCGTGCCATTTATGCCGTGGGGAGCAACCCGGATGCGGCGCAGTATTCAGGCATTCGGAAACAACGCATCATTTTCCTGGTCTATTTGCTCAGCGGCGTGCTTGCCGGCCTGGCGGCGGTGTTGTGGGTATCACGCTTTGAATCGGCACAGACTAATACGGCTTTGGGATTTGAACTCCAATCGGTGGCTGCTTCGGTGGTGGGTGGCGTTAGCATCAGCGGCGGCGTGGGAACCGTTCCGGGTGTGATGCTTGGCGCGCTCCTGCTTGGGATCATTCAAAACGCCCTGACCCTGATCCGCATCTCGCCGTTCTGGCAATTGGCGGCGCAGGGCTTGTTAATTCTGATCGCCGTGATATCTGACAAGTGGATCCTCAGTCGTGTGGAAAGGGCAAAAAGATGAGCGCAGAAGTCATATCGGAATCGAAATTGATCGGCGAGTACCCGCCGCGTCGCTCCTTCTGGGCATTCTTCCAGCGCTGGGAATGGATGCTGGTAGCCTTGATTTTCCTGGATGTCCTCGTCAACATGAGGCTCACCCCCTATTTCCTGGATGCTCGTAATCTCTCCCGCACCTCCTCGGATTTCATGGAGATCGGCTTGATGATGCTGCCGATGATATTTATTATCATCACAGGCAATATCGATCTTTCTGTCGCCTCCAATATGGGGATGAGCGCCTCGTTCATGGGATTGCTGCATAACAACGGGGTCAATATCTGGGTGGCAGCGCTGTGCGGACTTTTGCTGGGTACGCTGGGCGGTATGCTCAACGGGTTGCTCGTCTCGAGAGTAAAGCTTCCGGCATTGGTGGTTACCCTGGGAACATATGCCTTTTATCGAGGGGTGGCATACGGTTTTCTCGGCGACCAGGCTGCAAGAGGCTATCCTGATGCCTTTACCTATCTGGGACAGGGGAAGGTGTTCGGGTCGTTGATCCCCTTCTCTGTGGCATTGTTTTTCATCCTGGCGATCTTATTTGGCCTGGTCCTGCACCGGACGACCTTTGGCCGTTACCTGTATTCCATTGGAAATAATGAAAATGCTTCTGCCTACTCGGGTGTGCCTGTTGCCCGGATCAAATTCATTATTTACACCCTGTCGGGTTTTATGGCTGCCCTGGCGGGATTGATCCTGGCAGCGCGCTTTGGCAGTACCCGTCCTGATATCGGTACCGGGCTTGAGCTTTCGGTGATCACCGCGGTGGTGCTCGGCGGTGTGGATATCAACGGAGGCAAGGGAACCATGTTCGGCGCGGTTCTTTCCTTGCTTTTGATCGGTTTGATGCGTTTCGGTATGGGACTGCTCAATATTCAGGGCCAGGTACAGGGCGTCGCGATCGGCAT
>JBLNAU010000135.1:0-4486 GCA_050259515.1 Syntrophothermus sp. | reverse complement strand
GCTGGTCTCTGCCTGGATCTCGGGAATCCCCGATTCCCCGGAATGGAGCTCCTTTGCTACCCAGGCCCGCAATCCTTTTTACTCCTTCCGGCTGGCCGGCTCATTATTTGGAGGATTATCTGGTTATGTGATCATGAAGCGCCAGGCGCCATTTGAGAACAGTGGCAGCTGGCTGCAGCACCTGGGACGATATGCCCTCGGGATCATCGTGATGCTAGTCATTTATAACGGCCTGGATATCGTATTTGGATGGATCACTCCCAGTGAGACTCTGCTGGGGAATATCCTGCGATACGTCCGGTATACAAGTGTCACCTTTACCTTCAGCTTTCTTGTCCCGTGGATCTTCCTTAAGACCGGCCTTGCCAGGCGGGAAGTCCTGCAGGAGTCAGAGATCGTTTCCAAAGCAATTCCTTCAGAACAGAGCCTATAAACTCAAGCCGGCCAAAGGAACCAACCTGCTAGCGTTTATACCGATTTAAACCCGGTATTCCCCGCAATTATTGTATCCGAGGCTTCGATTTAAAGTTCAGAGGACGACCAGGGGGATATGGCGCCAGCTCGCACAGGATCTGATTTCACGATAACTTAAGAGGGAATTAAGAGCTTTATTACTTCGCAAAAGTGTCCAAAAGGATGTAAAAAGAACTCTGAATTGCTCAAATTCTCCGGTACTTCTCCATGTTTGAGCGGGCACCGGAATTCTTATTATCAGGAGTCACATTATGCAAACCATCCTGTACGCAGGTATAGGAATCATTCTCCTCCTTATCCTGGTTGCAGGGATCTGGCGGCTTTCCTCAAATCGTGAATCGATCCCCTGCCCCGCCTGGCTGGGATGGATGGTGGAGATGGATAATCCCATCCTTAGGAACAACAATGCCAGGGAAATCATTTCCCACCTGGACCTGAAACCGGGCATGTGCGTGCTCGATTTCGGATGTGGTCCCGGAAGGCTGACCATCCCGGCCGCGCGACAGGTCGGTCCCACCGGCAGTGTCACTGCCTTTGACCTGCAACCGGGCATGCTGGAGCGCGTCCGTGCCAGGGCGATGCAGGAAAACTTGAATAATATTGTTTTCCTCCAGGGAGCCGCCGGAGAGGGAAAACTAGGCTATAACAAATATGATCGGGCCCTGCTTGTAACAGTGTTGGGAGAAGTCCCGGACAGGCAGGCACTGATGAAGGAAATCTACGCTTCTCTCAAGCCAGGTGCCTGGCTGGCTATCACGGAGGCAATCGCCGACCCACACTTTCAGAGACGTTCCACGGTGCAAGAGGCAGCCGGTGCTGATGGGTTTTTCGAGAAAAGCTTTTTCGGCAACAAAATCTCCTACACCATGGTTTTCGAGAAGCCCAGGATCGTCGCCGGTGAATAAAATTCGCGCGAGCAAATCTTATACAGTTGTAAAGCGGGCGAAAATCCTTCGTCCGCTTTATTATGTTAGACTCGTCTGGCCATGAAAGTAATCAATACGCTTCGGAACCTATACCGTCAATATCCACCCCAGTACTGGTTGATGATCGCCGGCATTGTGCTCGCGACTGCTGGCGGCAGTATGATCTGGCCCTTTCTGACGATCTATGCCAGCGGCAAGCTGGACCTCCCCCTCAGTAAAGTGGCAACGTTGATCTCGATCAATGCGGCCACTGGCCTGGTCTCCTCTCTGATCGCGGGCACGCTGGCAGACAGGGTTGGCCGCAAGGTGGTCATGAACTTCAGCCTAACGGTCAACGGGATCGCATATTTCCTGTTGATGTATGCCAATACTTATGCCCAGTTTGCCGGATTGATGGTGATGGTCGGCATGTCCAATCCCCTCTACCAGGTGGGCGCCGACGCGATGCTGGCGGACATGATCCCTCCTGCCAAGCGCACCGACGCGTATTCCATCAACCGCATTGCCAATAATGCCGCCTTTGCATTGGGGCCGGCTTTTGGAGGCTTCCTGGCCGTCCGTTCCTATGACCTGGCCTTTTACCTGGCCGGTATTGGCTTCCTTTCCTACAGTGCTTTGCTCTTCTTCCTCGCCAGGGAAACGCTGGTGGTCAAGCCCAAGCCCGCTTCCACGCATACCGGCATCCAGGAAATTCTCCACAGCTATACACCTGTCGTGCGGGATAAAAGCTTTATGTCTTTTGTAATGGCCCTCAGCATTGGTTTGATCGCGCCCACCCTGCTCTGGGTGCTCATGGCGATCTATTCCAAGACCAATTATGGCATCCCTGAGAATCTGTATGGCTGGATTCCCACGACAAACGCCCTGATGTGCGTCTTCATTCAATACCCGGTTACCTCGGTTACGCGCCGCTACCGGCCTCTTCCTGTTCTGACGGTCGGGATGCTGATCTACGCCATCGGTGCTGGCAGCGTTGCCCTGATGAGCGGCTTCTGGGGTTTCTGGCTGAGCATGGTCGTCCTGACCCTGGGAGAGCTGACGCTCGTCCCGACGGCAAGCAAGTACGTTGCGGATCTTGCACCTGCCGATCTGCGCGGCCGTTATATGTCCGTGCACTGGCTGGGATGGGGCTTCGCCCGCACTCTTGCCCCGATCATCGGCGGCTACCTGAACGACAATATTGCTCCACAGGCCATTTGGATCGGCGGTTTGCTCATCGGTCTCACCAGCACATTGGGACTCTATTTCCTAAGCCGTGCCTCTTCACCCGAACCGACGTTTCAAACCGGCGATTGACCCGGTCCTGGGCTTGCATTTGATTTTTCTGTATTGTGTACAATTACCCTTTAGTTCCTGGTGAAAAGAATGTAACCAAAACTCATCGAATCTATATTGACTTCTTTTGTCCAATTCGTATAATGATTCCATTAGTCAACATTCTTAGCGTTTTGTACTGGAGGATTTAAAAATGAAAGCGGTCAGGATTCATGGTTATGGTGGACTGGATGTGCTTTGTTACGAGGAAGCACCTCGCCCGAAACCCGGAGAAGACGAAGTTCTGATCCGGGTTTTTGCATCCAGTGT
Source organism: Syntrophothermus sp. (assembly GCA_050259515.1). Taxonomy (GTDB): domain Bacteria; phylum Chloroflexota; class Anaerolineae; order Anaerolineales; family Villigracilaceae; genus Defluviilinea. Next base: position 1,502 of record JBLNAU010000135.1, on the reverse strand, counting down.
TAACCCGTTCGATTGCGCGGTACGCGCGGGATATATGAACTCCTATTTCAACTATATCCTGCCTCTCATCCTGGGGACGGATGTTTCAGGTGTCATTGAAGAAGTGGGGACAAATGTGACCGATCTCAAGCCGGGTGACGAAGTGTACACCCGGACCGGCGTATGGCGGGACGGAGCGTATGCAGAGTATGTCGCTGTAGCAGCCGCGGATGTGGCCTTTAAGCCCAAGACGGTCGACCACTTCCACGCCGCCGCGCTTCCTCATGTCACGCTGACCGCCTGGCAGGCGCTGGTGGAAATTGCCAATGTTGTCCCCGGTCAGAAAGTCCTGGTCCACGCCGCGGCCGGGGGAGTTGGGCATATCGCCGTACAGCTTTCCAAGCTGCGTGGTGCAACGACGGTCGGCACAGCCTCCGTCAATCTCGATACATTGAAAGAGCTGAATGTGGATGAGAGTATAGATTACTCAATAACCGACTTTGAGAACGAAGTGAAAGACGTGGATGTTGTACTCGACCTGATCGGCGGTGACACCCAGCAGCGTTCCTGGGCAATTTTGAGGCCTGGCGGAATCATGATTTCGACCATTCAGGCGCCCTCTGAAGAGACGGCTGCAGCCCACGGGGTACGCCAATCCTTTATCACCACCGCCCCTCCCATCAAAAGAGTCCTGACCGAGGTGGCCAACCTGGTGGATACCGGGCAGCTCAAACCGGTTGTGTCTGCCATCCTGCCGCTCTCTGAGATCAAAAAAGGGCATGAAATGGTGGAAGGCAAACATGTACACGGCAAGGTGGTGCTGGCGGTAACCGATTTTTAACAACGGATCGTCATAAAAAATGAGAATCCAGGCTGCCAAACAGCCTGGATTTTTGTTTTACGCCTTCTGAAAATCCTTTTACCTTGCTTTGACTTTTTTTTAACAAAACTCGTGTATTAATGGTACTAGTACCGCAACAAGTTTAATTTGGAGGGCGAATATTGATAATGCACCTTCAAGATAAGTCCGGGACCCTACAGCTTAAGGAAGTTGCGCCACTAGAACGATTCGTATTTTTGGAGGAATGAGATGCAAAACGTGTTCGATACCGTGCTCGCCAGCAGTGACTTGAGCCTGGACCGCGTGCTCAATGCCGGGCTGCCGGTGGCACTGGTTTTCTATGAACAGGAGCTGCCTGCCGATCTGCGCCAGTCTCTGGATGAACAGGCTCGCCGGACTGCCGGACGGGCACTGATTGTGACCTTGAACCGCAGTGATGCTGCCCAGGCCGCCTCCAGATTCAATGTTCGCCAGTTTCCTTCCCTGGTAACCGTGCGCGAGGGGAAACCCCTAACCACGCTGGCCGGCCTGAAATCATCCGACCTGGGGCCTCATCTTGCCTACCTGCTCGGGGAAGGTCCCCTGCCCTCTTCACGCCCCGCATCCCAGGAGCGGGCTCCGAAGCAGGATGCCTCAGCCGGTCCCGTTGCGGTGGGAGATATGACCTTCGATCGCGAAGTGC
>JBLNAU010000134.1:0-5085 GCA_050259515.1 Syntrophothermus sp. | reverse complement strand
AGAGATATTTGCCGAGATACTCGCGTCCCTGGTAGGGGAGTATGCCGGGCGATGCATTCAGGATTTCATCCAGAACGGTGTTGTTCGGATTTAACCCTTCATGGGCCTGGGCAAAGTATCCAATTTGCAGGCTTGCCCCCAGGGTCACTTCACCGGACAATGGCTCGATCTGTCCAAGGATGGTTTTGAGGAAAGTGGACTTGCCCGCGCCGTTCGGCCCGATCAATGCAGCGCAGTCCAGCCGGCGCAGCTCGATATCCGGCGTGGAAAACAGGAAATTTTCAGGGATATTGCCTTCCGCCTTGTAGCCGACTCTCAGATCCTTGGTTCGGATCACCAGGTCGCCGGAGCGGCTCGTCGAGCGCAGGTGCAGATGAAGGTCGGGCGTGACGCGCTGGGGCGGACGCAGGGCGCGGACTCGTCGCTCGGCCTCCTCCACGCTGAACGGGCTGGTGGTGGTCTCCACATCCAGCTGGGACCAGTTCGTGTTGACCGCCGCGTCCATGCCGACCTGTTCGATGGCCTGTACCACACGTGTCAGCCGCTTGAGCTTCCCCTTGGCCTGGAGTGTGTTCTGTCCCGAGATATTTTTCTTGATGTACTCAACTTCCTTGAGCAGCTTTTCCTTTTCACCTTCGAATATCTCAAAGCGGTGGGCCCAGCGGATCTCACGCTCCTGCAGATAGGTGCTGTAATTGCCGCGGTAGTATTCCGCACCGCTGATGGCCATCTCCAGCAGCGCGTTGCAGGCGTGATCAAGAAAATAGCGGTCGTGCGAGACGATGATCGCCGCGCCTTCCCATTGGGTCAGGTAGCTCTCAAGCCATTCAACAGCTTTTATATCGAGGTGATTGGTGGGCTCATCGAGCAGCAGCAGATCGGGATTCGACAAAAGCAGGCGCGCCAGATGAGCGCGCGTGCGCTGTCCGCCGGAGAGATGATCGAGCGACATATGGAAATCATCCGGGTCGAACCCCAGTCCGGTGAGCACCTGCCTGATGCGGACCTGGTAGACGTAGCCGCCGCGCCGCTCGAACTCGTGCTGAACGCTTCCATACCGGGCCAGGGCCTGCTCCCGTTTCGCGGGATCAGACATCTCCTCTTCGAGCTTCTCCAGCTCTCCCTGCATGCGAATCAGGTCCGCGAACGGCTCGAGGCACACATCCCAGAGCACGCCCTTGAGCTCGAAGTCCGCCTCCTGGGAGAGATAGCCGGTTCGAAGATGCTTGGCGCGCGTGACGGTCCCGCCGGAAGGTTCCTCCTGGCCGATCAGGATGCGCAGAAGCGTGGTCTTGCCGATGCCGTTGGGACCGACAAGGGCAAACCGCGCACCCTTTGCCACCGAAAAGGTAACACCGGAAAAGAGGTCTTCCGCACCGAAGGATTTGGATAGGGAACTTACACTAATCAGAGACATATTGAGCTTTGCAGAGCGACATTACTATCGCCATTCTATTTTCGATTGATTTTCTTTCTCTTACGCCCGTCTGGACGGGATGAATTCAATGCACCGCTGGATTCTATCCGATTCTTCCAGGTTGCGAATCACGTGTTCGTCATCATTTCCGTACTGACGATTTTATGCAACGGCGATCGTGTGCCCTACTTTTCCTCTTCATCATGAGTCTCTGGAATGTGGATCGGCTTTTCCTTTCCCAGTTCCAGCGACCGCTGGTATGCCGCCCAGACCGCGCGGGAGATCGCGGTGCGGAAGCCCGCCTTCTCCAGATAATACAGCGCCTCCGCCGAGGTCCCGCCCGGGGATGTTACCTGGTTGCGCAGCGTGGCGGGGTGGCGACCTGCCTGGTGATAAAAGGAGGCTGAGCCCTTGATCGTCTGCAGAACCAGCTGCTCGGCGATGCGGCGGGGGAATCCCATGTGTACCCCTGCGTCGATCAGGGCTTCGGTGAAGAGAAACACATAAGCAGGTCCGGTCCCGGAAAGAGCGGTTGCCATGTCAAGGTAACTCTCATCCTCGACGAAGACTTCCTCTCCCAGGGCACCCAGAATGTTTCGCGTGATCTCCTGCTGTTCCTCGGTAACCTCCCTCGAAGCTGTCCAGACGGTAATCCCTTCTCCGATCTGGCCGGGTGTGTTGGGCATGGAACGGACCACGGCTTTGTGCTTCAAGCCGCTCCCGATCTTCTTCATGCTCGCACCGGCGATGATGGAGATAACCAGGGCATCGGCTTTAACCCCTTTTAGCCCCTTCATTACCTCGCTTAGCCGCTGCGGCTTGACAGACAGTACCACCACGTCCGCGTGGGAGGCTGCATGGGCATTATCGGTCGTGGTCTTAATACCGTACTTTTGATGCAGCTCCGTGCCGCGTTCCTCGCGCGGGCCGGAGGCAATGATATTTTCCGGCTTTGCAAGCTCCTTGTGTAATAGCCCTGCAATGACAGCTTCCGCCATGACTCCCGGGCCGATAAAGGCAATTTTTTTGTTTAACATAATCTTTCTCCTCCAGAGCAGCATTATAAAGTAAAAAGATTCACTGCTGATTTATCCGTGTTTCATCAATCTATTACTTTCTCGCAGTAGGATAGAGATATATTGCGGGGCCCCGACTCAGAAATTTTATCTCTAGACAAGCCATGATGGATTGGGACAGCGCAAAGGATGTAAAAGTGAAGCGATTATTGGGTATGCAGGTGGGAAATACGGTTCGAAACCGGGAGGGTGGATCAAGAAAATGGTTGTGGGGCATCAGCCTGGGAATCTTGTTTTTTCTTTTTAGCTCGATCTTTGCCATAGCAGTTCTTCCGGCAGTCTCCCCTGCCCTGGGCGCAAGCATGGCTGATCTTTTACGTGAAGTTTTTGGCCCGCAGCCGGTTGCCATGCTGGAAAGTTTTTCCTTTCGGTTGCATGACGCAATGAATCAGCATCTATACAATGGCAGTTCTCCTCAGATCAATTGGAATGTATCAAGCCCGCCTGTGCAATTACCATCCTTTTCCCAAAAAACCGGCAAATCCATTCCCAGGCATGCCATGCCGGCTGCAAGCAATGCCAGCAAAGTGATATCTCCCTCACTTCAGCCTGGCTGGCAGGATTATGGTCCGCTCGTGAACGGGTCGTATAGCATGGCGCGCACACTGGTAAGCCCGGATCCGCATAGACCTTATGCTGGCGTTGCCCTTGTTCGTATGGATCTTTCCTTGCTCCAGCTTCACATGATGCCAGGCAACCAGGAACCGTCCCATGCTCCCCAGGTGTTAAGTGCCTTCCCAAACCTGGGGATGATCCCGAGCAGCGACCAGGGAAAGCTGGTGGCAGCCTTCAACGGTGGATTCAAGACCGTCAATGGACACTACGGGATGATGGTGAACAACGTCATTTTGATTCCTGCCAGACCCAACATGGGTACTGTGGCCGTTTATCGTGATGGTCATGTTCAAATTGGCGTGTGGGGAAGGGATATCGTCCCTTCATCAGATATGGTGGCATATCGCCAGAATTGTCCTGCCCTGATCGATGCGGGCCAGCTTAACCCTGATCTTCTGTACAATAATCGTAATGAATGGGGCTACACGGGCAACACCGATATCACCTGGAGGACAGGACTCGGTATTACGCAGGATGGCAGGTATCTGATTTACGCGGTTGGAAATGGAACATCTGTAATGACACTGGCCCAGGTTTTGAAGGATGCAGGGGCTTATGCCGCAGTACAGCTTGATATCAATCAGTATTATGCTCATTTTGATACGTATCAGCTGGCTCCCGGCTCATCGAGCTCAAACGGGGCTGCACTCGTGGCGGAGCGCCTGTTGGATAAAATGATCAATGAAAGCGATATCTACTTGACGCCCAGTGCCCGCGACTTTTTCTATTTGACAGCCAGGTAAACAAATAAATAAAAATGAGCGGACAATACGTTCGCTCATTTTTATCGCATCGCAGCAAGGATGCTCTATTAGGAATATGCCATCTGCTCGACACGCTGCTTTTTGAGCTGGCGCTTCGCTTCCTTGGCAGCCAGGAGGTTCATCTGTCTCTTTTGGGCAGCGCGGATGATCAGCTTGAGGAACTTTTGATGGTTCCAAACAGGATCGTTGATCAGCGAGAAATCAGCTGAACCCGGTTCCTCCGGAGCATAGAAGATGCCGCAGTTGGGATTGATCTCGAGCATATGGATCGTCCCATCGGCAGACATACGATAGTCGCAGCGGGCATACCCATTGCCATTCATGCACTTGAACAAGCGTGAGGTCTGGTCGCGCAGGACCTTTTCAATCCTGGCCTCGTTCACAGGCGCCACCGACATCTGCTCGTACTCGACCCACTTCATGTTGTAATGCTTGAACGATTCTCCCTTGGGGAAAATAAATTCCACCGGCTTGAAGGTGATCGGGTTGTTCGGATCATCGGGATTTTCCGCGATCAGGCAGGTAAACTCCCGGCCTTCGACGAATTCCTCAAGCAGGGCACGGCCAAAGAGTTCGATCTCTTTCCCGGTCTGGACCTTGAGCTGCTCAAGGTTCTCACAGCGTGAGTCACGCGTGATGCCCACACTGGCATATCCATGAGGCGGCTTAACGAGGACGGGGAAGCGCAGACGCTTTGATACGCGCTCCACATCCTCCACGCGATCCACCATCACCCAGTTGGGAATCGGGACATTGGCTTTCTTTGCATAGGCCTTCATTTCCTGGCGGGAAGGGTCAAAGAAACTGGAGTCGGCACCGGTAAAAGCCAGAGCAAGCTTCTCCATGGTCTGCACCAGACCGATTCCGGAGAGTGCGTCATCAGGTGTGCCGTCACATAGATTGAAGAAAACGTCCACCCCTTCACTGGCTAACTCACGCAACTGCTTTTCCACATTCTTGGGACTTACTAAATGCTGTTTCCATTTAAACCCGTTCATGTGCGGTGATGGATCATATGGCACATCATTGGGTTCGGGTATGCTTGTCAATACACAGAGATACATGTCGAGTCCTTTTCCTTCTCTTATGCGATCAAGATGCTTCTAAAATTATTTCTGATCATGATCGGATTGCATGCTTGTTCATGTTGTGATGTTTGATATAAAAAGATTTTTTATTGTTATATGATTCAAAAAATGAATCATAAATTTTT
>JBLNAU010000133.1:0-3177 GCA_050259515.1 Syntrophothermus sp. | reverse complement strand
TGTGAGAACTGCCAAAAAAGTCTGTCAGACCATAGGAGATGAACATGAATCGAAACGATACCCAAAAAGCAATTGAGAGTGGCAAGACATCTCTTGGCGTCGAGTTTGGCTCGACCCGGATCAAAGCGGTGCTGATCGGCGAGGACCATCTGCCCATTGCCTCGGGCAGCTATGATTGGGAGAACCGGTACGAGCACGGCATCTGGACATACCATCTCGAGGACGTTTGGACGGGCCTGCAGGAAAGCTATCGGATGCTCAGCAACCAGGTCCTGGAACAGTACAACACTCCGCTTACATCCCTCGGCGCCATCGGCATCAGTGGCATGATGCATGGTTATCTCCCGTTCGACAGGGATGGGAACCTGCTCGCACCCTTCCGTACCTGGCGAAACACGATGACCGGGGAGGCCGTTGAGAAACTTACTGATCTGTTCCAGTTCAACATTCCCCAACGCTGGAGTATCGGACATCTTTATCAGTCCATGTTGAACAAGGATGCCCACGTCGGCGATATCGATTTCCTGACCACGCTGGCTGGCTACGTCCATTGGAAGTTGACCGGGAAAAAAGTGATGGGGATTGGCGAAGCCTCGGGGATGTTCCCCATCGACAGCAAGGTTAACGACTATGACAAGCACATGGTCGATCTGTTCAACGAAAGGCTCGCGGCTGAAAACATCCCCTGGAAGATCCAGGATGTCCTGCCCAAAGTCCTGGTTGCGGGAAACGATGCAGGCCTGCTCACCGAGGAAGGTGCCAGGCTGATCGATCCCACCGGCCAGCTTTGTGCCGGGATTCCGGTCTGCCCGCCTGAAGGCGATGCTGGGACTGGCATGGTCGCAACCAACAGTGTTGCAGAGCGAACCGGCAATGTTTCGGCAGGAACCTCCGTCTTTGCCATGATCGTTCTGGAAAAGGCACTCTCGAAGGTATATCCCGAAATCGACATGGTGACGACACCCTCCGGCAGGCCTGTGGCGATGGTGCACAGCAACAACTGCACCTCCGACCTGAATGCCTGGGTCGAGCTGTTCCATGAATTCACTCATGCGCTCGGTATGGAGATCAGTCAATCCAGGTTGTTTGAAATGCTTTATCAACAGGCCCTAACGGGCGATGCCGACGGCGGTGGGCTGCTTGCATTTAATTATCTCTCGGGGGAGCACATCACACATATGGAGGAGGGACGCCCGCTCTTCGTCCGTACGCCGGAAAGCCGCTTTACCCTGGCAAACTTCATGCGCACCCATCTCTTCTCTTCGCTCGGCGCATTGAGGATCGGGTTGGACATCCTCTTTGAGCAGGAGCATGTGCAGATCGACCAGATCCTGGGGCATGGCGGATTCTTCAAGACCAAGGGAGTCGGGCAAAAGATCATGGCGGCCGCGCTCAATGTTCCCGTGTCTGTGATGGAGACGGCAGGCGAGGGCGGTGCATGGGGCATCGCGTTGCTTGCCTCCTACCTGCAGCATAAATCGGAACATGAATCCCTGGAAGATTATCTCGCGAACAAAGTGTTTGCAGGCGAAAATGGCACGACGATCGCGCCGGATCCAACGGATGTCGATGGCTTTACGGCGTTCATGGAACGCTACAAAAAGGGACTCGTGATCGAAAGGGCTGCGGTCGATGTGCTGAAGTAACAGATGCGAGGTTAACTGATATCCAAGGAGCAAACTTATGATCGATTTGAAACAATATGAGGTTTGGTTTGTGACGGGGAGCCAGCATCTGTACGGACCCAAGACATTGGAGACGGTCGCTGAACATTCGAGCGAGATCGCCTCGTGTCTGGATGCTTCCGAGGAAATTGCTGTGCGGGTGGTTTTCAAGCCGGTGCTAACCACCCCGGATGCGATCCGGGATCTCTGCCTGGAGGCGAACTCAACCGGGAATTGTGTGGGGCTGATCACCTGGATGCACACCTTCTCGCCGGCCAAGATGTGGATCGCCGGCTTGCGCCTGCTGAAGAAGCCGTTTTTACACCTGCATACCCAGTATGGTCGGGAGATCCCCTGGTCGACGATCGATATGGACTTTATGAACCTGCACCAGTCCGCTCACGGCGACCGGGAGTTTGGCTTCCTCGGCAGCCGCCTGCGCTTGAACCGGCAGGTGGTGGTGGGTCACTGGCAGGAGCAGGCGGTACAAGAGGAGATCGGGGTGTGGGCTCGGGCAGCCTGTGCCTGGGCGGATGCGCAGGGAGCCAGGGTGGCCCGCTTTGGGGATAACATGCGGGATGTGGCGGTCACCGAAGGGGACAAGGTGGAAGCGCAGATCCGGCTGGGATATGACGTGTATGGCTATGGGATCGGCGACCTGGTCCAGGCGGTTCAGGAAGCCAGCGATGCAGAGGTCGAGAAGATGGTGCAGGCGTACCTGGACGAATACGAGGTGGCGGCCGAGCTGCAGCCGAACGGCAGCCGGCATGCCTCCCTGGTGGACGGGGCCCGGATCGAAGTAGGTCTGCGCAACTTCCTGCGTGCGGGGAACTTCAAGGCGTTCACCACCACCTTCGAAGATCTGCATGGCTTGAGCCAGCTGCCGGGTCTGGCGGTCCAGCGCCTGATGCGGGACGGGTATGGCTTTGGGGCGGAAGGCGACTGGAAGACGGCTGCGCTGGTGCGTGCCATGAAGGTCATGAGCGCCGGGCTGAAGGGGGGCGTGAGCTTCATGGAGGACTACACCTATCACTTCAGTGCCTCCGGCGACAAGGTGCTGGGTGCCCACATGCTCGAGATCTGTGAATCGATCGCCGCCAACAAGCCGAAGCTGGAGATCCTGCCGCTTTCGATTGGCGGCAAGGCGGACCCGGTCCGCCTGATCTTCGATGCCAACACCGGACCGGCCATCGGCGCCTCGATCATGGACATGGGACAGCGCTTCCGCATCGTGGCGAACGTGGTGGACGTGGTGCCGACCGAGGCGCCGCTGCCTCATCTGCCGGTGGCGCGGGCGTTATGGATCCCGCGGCCGAGCCTGAAGGTGGCTGCGGCGGCCTGGATCTATGCAGGCGGTGCTCATCATACCGGCTTCAGCTATGCGGTCACGGCCGCTCACCTGCGGGACTTTGCCGAGATGGCGGGCATCGAGTTCCTGTTGATCGACGAGAACACCTGCCTGACCGATTTCAAAAAGGAACTCCGCTGGAACGATCTCTACTATCTCCTCGCA
>JBLNAU010000132.1:0-3036 GCA_050259515.1 Syntrophothermus sp. | reverse complement strand
TGCCTGACGGTGTATCCCACCCATGCCATGGCCCAGGACGCGAACATGAGTCTGGCCGACTACCGGGAATTTGTGTATGGCGCTGGAATGTTGAACGAGGAGGATCCCGTTTCCTTCTGGCAGGAGCAGGGCCGCAAACAGCAGCAGCTTGCGGCCTGGCTTAAGGGGCATGATCAGGCGGTTCTCAAAGGCTCGAACGTGGATATCAGCCTTTCCATCAAGGACCGGAATTTTGAGATCTCGGATGGGAAATATAACTTCCCTGATGGAGAAATCTTCACCAGCCCGGTGGAGGACTCGGTCAGCGGCTGGATCCGCTTCAAATACCCGGCGCTTTACCAGGGCCAGGAAGTGCACGATATCGAGCTGTGGTTCGAAAATGGACGGGTGGTAAAGGAAAAGGCTGGGAAGAACCAGGAATTCCTGACTTCCATGCTCAATATCGATGCAGGCGCGCGTGTGCTGGGTGAATGGGGTATCGGCACCAATTATGGCATCCAGCAATTTACCCGCAACATGCTCTTCGATGAGAAGATCGGCGGGACCATCCATTTCGCGGTCGGCGCAGGATTCCCTGAATGCGGCGGCAGGAATGAATCCGGGCTGCACTGGGATATGCTGTGCGACATGGCTGAGTCGGAGGTCACGCTGGACGGAGACCTGTTCTACCGAAACGGAAAGACGGTTGTTGCGTAGATAAAGTATCAGGTGCATTCACTTACAAAACAGGAACCCAGGCAGCTTTCGCAGATTTTTACAGGAAATGAATGATCATCAGTTTTTTTGACGCCATCCGGCAGGGCAACCGCTACGAGGTGGAGCGCCAGCTCATCATTGACCCAAATTTGATCCATGTCCGGGAGGAGGGGCTGAGTCCGATCCTGGTTGCAGCGTACCATGGCCAGCCGGAGCTCGCCTCCTTTCTGGCTGATAAGACCATCGTCCTGTCGATCTTTGAGGCAGCAGCTACCGGGAAGATCAACCATGTCATCCGCCTGCTGGCCCGCGATCCGGAGATGGTCAATGCCTATGCCATCGATGGGTTCCAGCCGCTGGGACTGGCCTGCTTTTTCGGCCATTACGATACCGCCGAATATCTTGCCCGGGCCGGTGCGCCTATCAACTCCTCCTCCAGAAACGATCTGAAAGCTGCACCGATCCATTCCGCGGCTGCAGGCGGACACACCCGGATTGTGAAGCTGCTGCTCGACCTGGGCGCCGATCCCAACCCGCGTGAGCAGGGAGGCTTCACCCCGCTGCATGTGGCTGCCCAGAACAACGATGTGGAAACAGTTCGTATCCTGCTCCTCGGTGGCGCCGACCTGACATTAAAAAGCCAGGATGGCAAGACTGCCCTGGATATCGCCATGGATGCCGGGCACGAGAAGGCCTCTGCCCTGCTTGGAGAGGGTGTGACAAAAAGGTTCAGGCGCCGGGAGGAGTAGGGTGGGAAAGACACCTACCTGTCCTTTTTGGATCTCCTGGCTCTTAGGTCATCAAATAGGCAGCTTACCTGCCGCATCTTTTCCCCCTTTAGCCCTGAAACGACACTTTCACGCGGAAATCAGGCAATTTCCTGATTTGTGACAAATTCATACTTGATATTGCACTCCGCCATAGTATGGATATGAGAATTTAATTGTATCCTTAGACATGCGGTAAATCGGACAAAAGTTGTTATAATGCCTTCCATGTTTACTCCGGAACAGATCGAAAACAAGCTCGACCGAATCCTGCTCAAGGTACAAAAGCCCGGCCGGTATGTCGGCGGTGAATTAAATAGCGTTGTCAAGGACTGGGATGGGGTCCAGACGAGAGTGGCGTTTGTCTTCCCTGACATTTACGATATTGGCGTCTCGAACGTAGGGTTGAAAATTCTTTACGACCAGGTCAACCAGCGCGAGGATGCCCTGGCAGAACGCGCCTATGCTCCCTGGCTGGACATGGAAGCGCTGATGCGCGAACATGGGATCCCCCTGTATACCCTCGAATCAAAACGGCCCCTGGCCTCCTTTGACTTGATCGGCTTTTCCCTGCCCTATGAGACTCTCTACACCAACGCCCTGAACGTGCTCGACCTGGCCGGGATCCCGGTCCGCTCGGAGAAACGCAACGAGACCCATCCGATCGTTATCGCCGGTGGACATTCGACGATGAACCCTGAGCCGATGCACGCCTTCATCGACGCGTTCGTGATCGGCGAGGGTGAAGAAGTCATTCACGATATTATCAATGCGATACAAAGGTTTAAAGGCACAGCAGGTTTGGAGTTTTCGACGGCCAAACGGGAAGAGTTACTCCTTGAGCTCGCCAAGATTCATGGCGTCTACGTTCCTCGCTTCTATGAGACCTATTACCTGGAAGACGGCACCGTCTCGCACATCGAGCCGACCGTCCCTGATATCCCCAAGATCATCACCAAACGCATCGTACCGGTACTGCCTCCGCCGCCCACGCACTTCATTGTCCCGAACATCGACATTGTCCACAACCGCGTCTCGGTGGAGATCATGCGCGGCTGCACGCGTGGCTGCCGATTCTGCCATGCCGGGATGATCACCCGTCCCGTGCGCGAGCGAAGCGTGGACGAAGTCCTGCAGGCCGCCGAAGATGCGATCAGGAATACCGGCTTCGAAGAGCTGGCGCTGCTGTCGCTGTCCTCCTCCGATTACACCAACGTGCTCGAGCTGGTGACAAAAGTCGGTGAGAAATTTGGAGGCACCCATCTCAAAGTTGGCCTGCCCTCCCTGCGGATCGAATCGGTTTCGATTGACCTGATGGAGAAGCTGAAGGATAACCGCTCCGGTGGATTCACCCTGGCCCCCGAAGCCGCCACCGAGCGGATGCGGCGCATCATCAACAAATACATTCCCGACGAAGATATCATCAACACCACCCGCGAGATCTACCGCCGCGGCTGGACCACCATCAAGCTGTATTTCATGATCGGCCATCCAAGTGAGACTCTGGAGGATGTGCAGGCGATCGCCGACCTGTGCAAGCGGGTCATCGCCGAGGGTCGCAAGGTGATCGGCA
>JBLNAU010000131.1:0-10087 GCA_050259515.1 Syntrophothermus sp. | reverse complement strand
GCCAGTCATCCAGATGCAATCCCCATAGTTTTCTCATCCAGTTTTGCGGCCCCTGTACGATCAGGATGTAGGCACCATGCGGGGCATAGACTTCTTCGGGGAAATTGGGCAGGCTGTATTTATATCGGTTGCGTACCTTCGGCGGCACGTAGAAGCGGACGATTTGTCTTTTTTCATTTGAGACCATCACCAGGTCACCATTATCCGGCAGTTCCTGGAACCATTTCCCGATCGCGCGCCACTCCCGTCCATAGGGAAAGCCGAAGGTCCCGGCCACAAAACCTCCATCGAGCTCCATGCCCAGGACGCGTTTGGGATACCAGGGATACTCCGGATCGTTATCGATGAATATCGAATAACTGATGTAGGAAAAAACCAGGAACATAAGTAAGACAGCCCCCTGGATGACCTGAAATGACTTCTCCTGTACACGTGACCGTAGCCAGCCTACCAGTGCATCAATCCCTATCCCGGCGACGATGAAGAGCGGCAGCATGTACGTATAGGCATGTGTCCTCGAATCGTTGAATATAACAGCCATAAAGATCAAGGGCGGTATGACCCAGGCCAGGATGACCTGCCAGGCGATGGTATTTCGAATGCGCGTTAACCCCAGAATGATCGCACCCACACAGATCCAAAAAACGGGACCGGGATTATAGAATTCAAAGAGACGTACGAAGTTCGTGGTATCACCCGCCATCCGCCCCCCCCAGTAACCCAGCCTCGCCGGCCCCAGGCGCAAAACATATTCAGTGTAGTACCCAAGCACCAGCAAGGCGAAAATGGCCCCGGCTGCGAATAAATGCAATCGAAGACGCGCAAAATCAGGTTGGCCGCGATACTTCAGCCACCAATGCACCACCAACACCATCATGGGCGGCAGAAAAAAAGCCGCATCGAAGTGTCCCAGGAGGCTCATGGAGACAAAGGTGGAACCCACGTAGAGTCCGAGTGCCTTCCATTTTTCATCCTTCAAAGCCAAAGTCAGGCCCAGAATCCCAAGCACCCCTCCCAGGATGACAAAAGATTGATATTGAACGATCCTGGCAAACGCGATAATGATTCCATTCGTAGCGAACAGGAAGCTGGAGTAAATTGCGGTTTGGAGCGAAAATAGACGGTAGACCAGCAGGAAGAAACATGCCAGAGCAAGGAGGTTGGCAATGGCAAAGGGGAATCGCAACGCCAGTTCACTTGAGAACGTTGGGTCGACGGTACTGTACGCACAAGTGATCAGGTATTGCAGCGGACCTTTTGCCTGTCTAAGAAGAAAGGAGAGGAGCTGTTCAATGGATTTAAAGTCTGAAGTTCTGCACAGGATCAGGATCTCATCCCCCTGCAGATTTGAATAGCCCAAATTTACCAGGCGAAGCAGGATGCTGATGCCCCCGAGCAGTATGATTTCGAGTGTTATGAATTTATTATTGCGAATTGCTATCATCATTCTGTTCCATCCATGGTACTTCTCCTAAAGACCATCCATTTTCGTTTCCCTCTTCACTTGTCTGGGATGGCATGATCGGAAAAGCTTGGTGAATTGTTCAATGAGCTGTCACGATCAGCGTTTCCCCTCCTGGTATGCTTCTTTGAATCAAAGCAATTCTCACGAAGGTCGATGTGATCTCACAAGTAGTAATGTTCATTGTCTTTCGTTCCCGCGGGTGAATACTAGCGAATCATCCTGTGCGGGAAGTTCACCAGATTATATGCCTTGACAAATTAATTTACAAAAGGAATTTGTTCGATCGGCTATCCCGCTCGAGCCACGATGCAAACCGGCGAACGGATCATTCAAGACCGAGTCCGAGATCAATTCTTATGATCACGTATATTTGCGCAAGGCATTCACCAGTTGGGGCAGATACAATGACCCTTCCACCTCTACGATGGCAAGATACCCATAGATGCGCCACAGGTCGCGCCTATCATAAAACCCGGGGTCGATTGGCATTTCCTCCTGGTAGGCTGCCAATACATCCTGCGGGACAGGCTGGAAGTAATCAATATAGGCAAGGTCCATTTCAGGGTGGCCGTAATAAACAGCCGGGTCGATCACAACCGTTCCTGCTTCTGTGCTGATGAAATTGTTTTGCTGGGCATCCCCATGGAGAAGTGTGGGCTGCACCTCAGGGCCACAGAGCCCGGGCAGGCGCTGGAGCAGGCTTTCCATCAGCCGGATCACATGGACCGGCAGATGCCCGGCATTGATCGCTCCCATCAGGCGCGGCCAGAGTCGACGCTCTGCATAAAACGTGGGCCAGTCATTCAAGGGCCGGTTATCCTGGTACAGCGGGCCAAAGTAGTTGTTCGTTTCCAGGCCGAATTGATTCCCCTGGATGCGGTGGATCCGGGCGAGTGCCTTTCCGACCTCCCGCCATTGGTTTGGCGTTCGCTCCACTTCACGGACTCCCTCGAGGATCAGAATGACACCCTCTTTCACCGGAAGGTTCGCCATTGGAGTCGGGATAAGACTCCCAGCCAGTGAGGAAAGCAGGCTCAACCCTTCCAGCTCGAGCCTGAATTGTTCCAATCCATTTGCTGCATGGCTCAATTTGACGAACACAGAGTAAGAGCCATCGGAAAGGATGGCGGAGGGATGGGAGGCAAACTCATTCATATCCCTGAATTCGTTCACCGCCCAATTTCTTTCGATATGATCTGAAACGACCTGTTCAATATTACGTTGGGTTTGTTCGCTAAATAAAGAGTTAAGCGTTAACACTATAAATTCCTATCTGAATATTCCCTCAGTCTAACTTGCTCTTACTTTAATTCTGCCAGCCATTTTTCGGTTTCCTTTGGATGTCCGAACCGGATCAACTGAAGGTGCTGATGTTCCGGCCGGGAGAACAACGCAGGGATTTCTCTTTTTCTTCGCCAATAGGTTTTGATGAGCCAGTGGAAAAGCGACTCCTGTGACCAAAGCTTGAAGTGGACATACAGCGGTTCAATATTGGTACCCCACAGCAGCTCCTTTTTCCACCAGCGCCGGAAGGTGCGGCGGGTCAACTGCCAGAAAACCGTCCAAAACGGATAATCGAGCCAGATCACCGCTTCTGCCCGGGGCCAGATCAGATCGCGAACCACATGATAATTCCCGGCCACGATCCATTTCTCGTCCCGGACGGCCCTTTCCACACGCTCACGGAAGATCTCCGGCGGGGCTCCCTGCCAGTTGGGTTCCCAATATAACGCGTCCAGCTCGACGAAATCCATATCAAAGTACCGCGAGATTCTTTCTGCCAATGTGGACTTACCCGAGCTGGTCACGCCGACCACCACCACGCGTTTGTATGGAAAGCAAGACATAAGTATATATTCCGTAGGAAAACCAGACCTTAAAACTGAGACAGAAAATCCTAATCCGAGCGGCAAATTGTTGGATTTATAGGCGAAATTTACCGGATATAGATTGGATTGCTGAACACCCAGCCGCGTTTGAGCCCCAGGTAATTCTTCCAGGCCTCCACGCGATAAACGCCTGGCTCGGAGGCGCTGTAGGCACAAGCCTGTGAATTCCTCCAGATCTGGACAATTTTCCCATCCTTGAACAGGCGGATCTCTGCCGGTTTGGGCAGGTGTGCCTGCAAAGTCACTCCGCCTTTGGACGAGATCTCGTCGCCCATGATCACCGATTGCTCGCGGCCGCGGGCCTTGAAGGTAAATCCCCGCGTCGACGCCGGCAGATCATAGCCGACAAAACAATGCCCCCCTGCCAGAGCCTCGTAGATCATCCTTTTGTCGATGATGGCATCACCCGTCAGCGGCTCGGGGAGGAAGACATGTGTGTTTACGGTTCGAAAGTGGAACTCATACGGGAAGATTACACGGGAGACCGGGCCCATATGCATTCTTAGCGCATGCGCGTCTGAGCCGCCGATGGCAACGACGCGCCGTCCCTCGGAAAGAAGGTCATCCCAGCGCTGCAGGGTTTCCAGGATGGGGGAGTGGCCGATAAACCGGGGAAAGAAGGCATAGAAGGCTCCATGCAGCTTGGTGGGGACCACTGTTTTGAGCTCGCTCAGCCCGTTCCAAAGCTCGATGCCGGTGAAATTGCGCACCTCCCAGGCCTCCCAGGAGATATCCGTTTCATGGAATGCAGGTGCTTCGGGGTCACTGGGATGGGCAATGAAGGACAGTCCGCCGGTGTCATTGACGCCATTGATAAGGGTTTGCGGGTCGTCTGCCAGGTGGGAGAGGTCACGGTTGGCGTTGAAGACCAGCAGGTGGTTCTTTTGCGGGTTGCGGTCCTGGTCATGGATCTCCTCTCCGACCAGGAGCAGGACTCGCTTGCGGGAGGCGCGATAATATCCCTCCACACCCTGCACCAGCACGTTATGGTCTGTCACGATGACCGCATCCACGCCTGCCTGGATGGCCGCATGAGCGATATCCTTGTGGGTGCCGGTCCCGTCTGAGTAGCGTGTATGCATATGCAGGTTAACGACTATTTCGTGCATTTGACCTCGGTCGCGCGGATGTTCTGCCGTCCTTTGCCAAAGATCCCAGGCGACAGCGGCATTTTTATTTTACGAACAGCATCGCCGGGATCGGCGATGCAGGCAAACGGGAATAATTACGTTGACGTATCCTCCCACCCGCGGGTATAATGTTCCCGCTTAATTCAAGGAGGCTTGCTGTACATGGTAACCTATTTAAATATCGCGCTGATTATAATCTCGGTCCTGCTCATTCTGAGTGTGATCCTGCAAAGCAAGGGTGCGGGCCTGGGCGGGCTGACGGGCGCCGATGCGGGTAGCGTTTTCACCGCCCGCCGCGGTGTCGAGCGCACACTGTTCTGGACCACGATCATCCTGAGTGCCCTGTTCTTCATTCTGGTCCTGACGCTCCTCATCATTTCCTGATTCCCTGGTTCATGATTGGAAGGCCGTTCAACCGCGCGGCTAAGCCTGCGGGGTGAGCGTGCCTTTCTTTTTTTGTCGTCTCTCTGCTCTTTATGAAAGACACGACACTGCCCCGGGTGCAAGTGCCGGGGAGACCGCCAAGGTTTGATGGCTCTTTCCCGAAGGAGGATTTTCCAACCTGTATCCCTCAACCAGGGTGAACATGCTGGAATAATTGTCTGGGCTTTTCACGCAAGTGGATTAAAAGAAAACCATAAGTCATTGGATCTTTTAAGCGATTTGGGTAAAAAGTTCAGCGCAGATGGAATAACTACTCTTCTATGAAACAATTACGCTGGCAGATACTGGTCGTCGTGGTTGCACTGGGGATTGTGGCTGTTTTGCTTCTCAGCCAGCAGACCCCGTCCATCACGGGGGCGATTCTCCCGCAGCCTGAGCAGGGTGGCATCTATACGGAAGGACTCGTCGGCTCCCTCGGACGGCTCAATCCCCTGCTCGACTGGAACAACTCCGCCGACCGAGATGTGGACCGCCTGCTCTTCAGCGGCCTGGTCCGGTTTGACGAGAACGGCCAACCGCAGGCTGACCTGGCGGAGGCCTGGGGTGTTTCACAGGACGGCAAGGTCTATAACTTTACAGTGCGTGATAACGCGGTCTGGCAGGATGGCAAACCTGTCACCAGTGACGACATCATTTTTACGATCGAAAGGATGAAGGGCGACGGCTCTCTCTATCCTCAGGATATCAAGGACCTGTGGGGCAAGATCGAGGTCACCAAGCTGAACGACAAAAACCTGAAGTTCACTCTTCCCGAGCCATTCGTCCCGTTCATGGATTATTTGAGCTTTGGCGTGCTGCCCAAGCATCTGCTGGAATCCGTTTCTCCTGGTCAAATGGCCAGTGCGGATTTCAATATCAACCCGGTGGGCAGTGGACCCTACAGATTTGACCAGCTTCTGGTCGATAAGGGGCAGATCACGGGTGTGGTACTGGCCGTCAATTCAAAATACTATGGCAAGCCGCCTTACATCGAACAGGTGGTCTTCCGCTACTATCCCACCTCCGCGGCAGCCCTGGACGCCTATCGCCAGGGGGATGTTCTCGCCGTCAGCCAGATCACACCGGATGTGTTGAACACGGCTCTGGAGGAGCAAAAACTTTCCATCTATACCAGCCGCCTGCCCAAAATGGGCATGGTCATGCTGAACACTAAGAGTCCTGATGCCTCCTTTTTGGAAAATCCAAAAGTGCGGCGCGCCCTCATGCTGGCCATCAACCGTCCCTACCTGATCAATAAATTTCTTCAGGGACAGGCCATTGTTCCCAATGGACCCATCCTTCCCAACTCGTGGGCATATCACGATGGCCTCGAACAGTTCCAGTACGATCCTGCACAGGCGGTGAATCTGTTGAAGACCGAAGGTTATGTGCTCCCGGCGGACGGCGGCAAGGTTCGGGCCAAGGAAGGTGTCTCCCTGTCCTTTACGCTGCTGCATCCCGACGACCTGCCCCATACCCAGATCGCTCAAACCATCAGGGATGAGTGGACTGAGATCGGTGTGGATGTGAAGCTGCAGGCAGTGCCCTACGACAGTCTCGTTCGAGATTCGCTCACTTCACGCAACTATCAAGCTGCCCTCGTGGACCTGGACCTTTCGCGCACCCCCGACCCGGACCCCTATCCCTTCTGGCACCAGGCCGAAGCTGCCGGCGGACAGAATTACTCGCAATGGGACAACCGGACTGCCAGTGAATATCTCGAGCAGGCGCGCGTTACGGCAGACCCGGAGCTGCGCAAGCGTCTCTACCGCAACTTCCAGGTGGTCTTTAACAAGGATCTGCCTGCCCTGCCTCTGTATGTCCCTGTCTATTCCTATGGGGTGGACTCCCAGGTGCAGGGGGTGCAGGTTGGAGCCTTGTACGACGCATCAGACCGCTTGAACACCTTTTCCAACTGGTACCTGCTCACCCGCCGGGCTTTGGATAAGACGCAAGTTCCCACGGCCAAACCATAAACTTTGCAACAGCCAGTCTGACTGGCTGTTATTTTGTAAGCAAACAGGAGGAAGAATGAGTAATCTTCAGCAAGCGCTCGATTATGCACACCAGAACCGCAACCGCTTTTTGGAGGATCTGGTTGAAGTGCTAAAAATCCCGTCCATCTCCACCGATTCCATTTATGACCAGGAGGTCCGGCGTGCCGCGGAATGGATGGCGGATCACCTGCGAAAGCTCGGGATTGCGCATGTGGAGATCATGCCCACCGAGGGCGGGCATCCGATCGTGTACGGCGACCTGATCCATAAGCCGGGGGCGCCGACCGTGTTGATCTACGGCCACTATGATGTCCAGCCGGTTGATCCGCTGGACCTGTGGGAGAGCGGCCCCTTTGAGCCGCAAGTGCGCGGAGACCTGTTGTACGCGCGCGGCTCATCCGATATGAAAGGCCAGGCGCTGGCCACCTTCCACGCCATTGAAGCGTTGATGAAGGGGGGTGGAGATCTGCCTGTCAATGTCAAATTCCTGCTCGAAGGCGAGGAGGAGATCGGCTCCAAAAATCTTGAGCCGTTCCTCAGGAAACACGCCGACCGGTTCAAGGCGGATGTGTCCCTCAACCCGGATGCCGGTATGATGGGCGAGAATATGCCCACCATTACGTATGGCTTGCGCGGTCTGGCTTATTTTGAGGTCCACGTCACCGGCCCCAAGGCTGACCTGCACTCAGGCCTGTATGGCGGCGCGGTGCATAACCCTGCCCAGGTCCTCTGCGAGCTGGTCGCCAGGATGCATGACAAGCGCGGAAAGATCACCCTGCCCGGTTTTTACGACAGCGTCCGCCCGATCAGCAAAAAGGAACGCGCCGACTTTGCCCGCCTGCCCAACGACGATGCCCACTATTTGCAGGAAACCGGTGTCCCGGCTCTATGGGGCGAGAAGGGGTTTATTTCCGCCGAGCGGACGGGGGCTCGGCCGACGCTGGAAGTGAATGGTTTGCTATCGGGCTGGACGGGACCCGGCTCGAAGACCGTCCTGCCCGCCAAGGCGATGGCAAAGATCTCCTGCCGCCTGGTTCCCGACCAGACGGATGCAGAAGTGGAAAAGCAGCTGGTCCAGTTCATGGAGCAGAATGCCCCGGAAACCGTCAAATGGGAGGTCAAAAAGCTGACAGGCAGCCCCTTCGCGATCGCCGACCTGAACAACCCGGGTGTCAAAGCCATGAACGACGCCATGGAAGCCGCCTGGGGAGTGCGCCCATTCTACCGCCGCGAAGGCGGCTCGATCGGCGCGGTGGCCATGCTTCAGCAGATCTGCGGCGTGGAATCGGTGCTGGTAGGTATGGGATTGCCCAGTGACAACGTCCATTCACCGAACGAGCATTTGCATCTGCCGACCTGGTACAAGGGCATCGACGCGTTCATCCATTTCTTTAATAATCTCGGTTAGAATCTGGATCACTGAGCGTACTTCCCCGCGGGTTGGATCGCAGATGGCGCAGACCAACCCGCGGGATATTTATAAAGAAAGAATATTGTTATGGAAGATCGAATTATTTCATATGGCGGGCAGGCAGTCATCGAGGGCGTGATGATGCGCGGGCAAAAAGCATTTGCTGTTGCCATGCGCGACCCCAATGGCAATATCGTGGTTCACAAGGAGGACCTGGCAGCCGTCTATCGTTCCCGCATCACGAAGATCCCCTTTTTACGCGGCATCATCCTGTTGTGGGACGCGTTAGGCCTGGGCATGCGGGCCCTGACTCTTTCCGCCAATACCCAGACCGGGGAGGACGAAAAACTCGAGGGACCGGCTCTTTATCTGACGTTGACCGCCTCCCTTGCGATCGGGATCGGTGTGTTCTTTCTGCTCCCGGCGGGGGTGGGCGGCTTGGCTGAAAAATACCTGGGCTGGAGCCCCTTCCTGAACAATTTGCTGGAGGGACTGCTGCGCCTGGCTCTGTTGATCGGTTATATCTGGGCGATCGGTTTCATGCCGGATGTCCGCCGCCTGTTCGCCTATCACGGTGCTGAGCATAAAACCATCAACGCGTATGAGGCAGGCGCAGAGCTGACCCCTGAAAATGTTGCGAGGTATTCCCTTCAGCATGCCCGCTGTGGCACAGCCTTCATGTTGACCCTGGTGCTGATCTCCATCCTGGTCTTTACCTTCCTGGGTCCGCTCCCGATGTTCTGGCGGCTGGCAAGCCGCGTGCTGCTGATTCCCGTCCTGGCCGGGATCGCTGTGGAATACATTCGCTGGACGGCCAACCATCTCGACTCGCCGATCGTGCGGCTTCTGATCAAACCCAATCTGGCGCTGCAATCCCTGACCACCCGAGAGCCCGACCGGTCGATGCTGGAGGTGGCGATCGCCTCCTTCAAGACCATGAGGAATGCTGAACAGGAAGTCATTGTGTAACGCGACATCTAGGCTATTATCCAGCGCAGTTCGCCCGGGCGGAAAAGGTTCCGCCCGGTTTTGTTTATAATCATCCTATGAAGCCCAGGTCGATCGCAATCCTTCTTTCGGTCATCCTCCTGATTGGATTATGTATGGGCGGGTATAGTCTGTACGATCGTGGACGACCTGCGCCCATCCCTTTGGAGCGGAGGCTGTTTGATGGAGTGCAATATCAGCGCGTGGTTCATATCCTCCCACGGCCGGCCATTGCCCATATCCTAAAGATCGACACCAGGAAGGGCGTCAGCTTTCTGGTGACGCCGCCTGATTCGGAGGGGGATACTCCTCTGCATGCGCGCACCACAACCCAGTTCCTGGAAGAATTCGATGTACAGATCGCGGTCAACGGGGATGGATTTTACCCATGGTGGTCGCGCAGTGTGGCCGACTATTATCCGCACGGGGGAGATCCAGTTGCACCGATCGGGTTTACGGCTTCCAATGGAGAGATTTACTGGAAGGGGGAAAACCCGGGCGATATCGGCGTGGAGCCCACCCTCTATATCAGCCGCAGGAATGCGCTCTCGTTCAATATTCGCCCCAAAAACATATACAGTGCGATCTCAGGTGACAGGATGCTGGTCGTGAAGGGAGAAGTGGTCCCGGGCCTTGACGATCGCGAAGTGGAACCGCGGACTGCCCTCGGCATCAACCGCAATGGGCGCTATCTTTATATTGCAGTCGTCGACGGACGGCAGCCATTTTATAGC
Source organism: Syntrophothermus sp. (assembly GCA_050259515.1). Lineage (GTDB taxonomy): Bacteria > Chloroflexota > Anaerolineae > Anaerolineales > Villigracilaceae > Defluviilinea. Next base: position 51 of record JBLNAU010000131.1, on the reverse strand, counting down.
GATGGGATGACCTTTGCCGGGCTGGCGGAGCTTCTGCGAAAGCAGGGAGCT
>JBLNAU010000130.1:0-4950 GCA_050259515.1 Syntrophothermus sp. | reverse complement strand
ATGGAAAAAGACTGTAACCTAAGCAATCGTTTGAAGTCTTTAAGTAACGCCCAAAAGTTTAAGTATGTATGGAGAAATAATGACGAAAGCAAATCTTATCACCCCCTATGGGGGAAAACTGGTCAATCTTGTTGTAAACGAACAGGAGCGTGAAGAGCTCCTGGCGCGTGCACCGAAGCTATCATCGATTAAGATCACCATGCGTAACCTTTGTGACCTGGAGCTGCTTGCTACAGGCGGCTTCTCGCCTCTGACCACCTTTATGGGCAAGGCAGACTATGAGCGTGTCCTGCACGAGATGCGCCTGGCCGATGGTACCCTGTGGCCTCTGCCCATTACCCTGACCGCCGATCCCAAGGAACTTCCGACGGTCGGTGACGATATTGTCCTGCGCAATGCGAACAATGATGTCATCGCCATCATGACCCTGGATGAGGTCTATCACTGGGATGCGGAGACCGAGGCAGCCCTGGCCTATGGTTCCACCGATTCAAAGCACCCCATGGTTTCTGAGATGCAGCGCTGGAACAAGGTCTGCATTTCCGGCCCGTTAAAGGTGATCAATCTCCCCAAGTATTATGATTTCGTAAACTTGCGCCACACACCTGCCCAGGTACGCGAATGCCTGGAGGACATGGGCCATGATAACGTGGTCGCCTTCCAGACCCGCAATCCCCTGCACCGCATTCATGAGGAGCTGACCAAGCGCGCCGCAGCCAGGGTCAAGGGCTCGCTGCTGGTCCATCCCACGGTCGGTATGACCAAGCCCGGCGATGTGGACCACTACACCCGCGTCCGCACCTACAAGGCGCTGGTGGATAATCACTACGACAAGAACAGCACCATGCTCAGCCTCCTGCCACTCGCCATGCGCATGGCCGGTCCCAAGGAAGTGCTCCTGCATGCCATTATTCGCCGCAATCACGGCGCCAATCACTTCATCGTCGGACGCGATCACGCAGGCCCCGGAAACGATTCCACGGGCAAGCCGTTCTACGGTCCGTATGATGCGCAGGAACAGATGACCAAATACGAGTCCGAGCTGGGCGTCAAGATGGTCCCATTCGAAATGCTCGTCTACATCCCGGATGAAGGTCGCTATGTCGAGGAAAAGGATGTACCGAAGGGCGCCAAAACCCTCAACATTTCCGGCACGCAGGTGCGCGATGAATATCTGGCCAAGGGCAAGCTGCTCCCCGAGTGGTTCACCCGCCCCGAGACGGCCGAGATCCTTCGCGAGATGTACCCGCCGCGCCATAAGCAGGGGTTCTGCATCTGGTTCACCGGCCTGAGCGGGGCTGGCAAGAGCGCCACCAGCCAGATACTGACCTCTCTGCTGCTTGAGCGCGGGCGCGAGATCGCCATCCTCGACGGCGATGTGGTCCGCACCCATCTTTCGAAGGGACTGGGCTTCAGCAAGGAGGACCGGGATACCAACATCCTGCGCATCGGCTTTGTAGCGGGGGAAATCGTCCATGCCAGCGGTGCAGTTGTCTGTGCGGCGATCAGCCCCTACCGCGCCACCCGCTCCGAGGCCCGCAAGATGGTGGGTGAGAACTTCATTGAAGTGTACATGGATACCCCCGTCGAAGTCTGTGAGCAGCGCGACGTCAAAGGCCTGTACGCCAAGGCCCGCCAGGCGATGCAGGACGGCAAGCCGATGGGCTTCACCGGTGTGGATGATCCGTACGAGCCGCCGATCAACCCGGAGATCACCCTCAAGGGCTACGGCGCAACTCCCGAAGAGAATGCCCACATCATCATCCAATACCTGGAAGACCAGGGATTCCTGCTGAAGAGCTAGCCCGCTCAACATCATACGCAGTACGTATAATTGGATGCGTACTGCGTATCTTTTTCAATGAGATTTCGTGTCACTTCCCGTCTGGCGATGTTCATTGCCCTTGTGCTGATCGCGGTGATTGGCGTCCTGCTGGTGCTGCAGGCAACACCCGAAGGCGCAGGCCTTTCAGATGATTCGATCGCCTATATCGCCGGGGCGCGCAGCATGGTAGCGGGGAATGGATACCGGGAGGCCTGGCTGGCCTCCAACGGCCCTGTCACACATTTTCCGCCTGCCTTCCCCGCCGTTCTTGCATTTCTAGGATACCTGGGCATCGACCCGCTGCATGCCGTCCGCTGGGTCAACGCTTTATTATTTGGAGCCGGCGCCTTTTTGCTTGGCATCCTTGCCTGGCGCATGACTCCCTCCCTCACCGCGGGGCTTGTGCTGGCCGGCCTGTTCGTCCTCAGTGGAGATCTGCTGCAGGTCTATGCGGCGGCGATGAGCGAACCGCTCTTTATTTTCCTCTCGCTTGTCTCCCTCTGGATGTTCGATCTGTATTTCGAGCGTGACCACCACTGGTGGTGGCTGGTCGCCTGCGGGATCTTTGTGGGCCTGGCCATTCTGACGCGTTATTCAGGTCTTGCCCTGCTGGCCACCTTCCTGGTTGCGCTGGTGATCCTGCGCAAAGGCTGGAAGCAGAAATTGTCCAGCCTGGGGATCTTCCTGGCCGGGGCTTTGCCATGGATGCTGGCCTGGACGGTCCGCAACCGGCTGGTGGCAGCCAATGAAACCAACCGCATCCTGGCGTGGCACCCGATCTCCGGGGAAAACATCCGCATTGGATTGCGCACGGTTTCAGATTTGTTAATTCCCCTGGAGGCCTGGCGCAAGGCGATCTTCAAGCAGCCCTTTATCATCGAATTACTAATCTTCCTCATTCTGGGCGCAGTCCTTGTGTGGCTGGTGGTCAGAACCTGGAATTATTTAACTGGGGCCATCCTCCCCGGCCCCTCTCCCAAAGGGCGGGGGGAGCATGTGGGCGAAGTCATCGCCTATACCACAGGCCTGTATCTCTTTGCCTACCTCGCATCCATTGTTTCATCGATGCTGATGTTCGATGCCGCCACAAAGTTCAAGCTTCGCATTGTAGCCCCGGCTTTTGTCTGCCTGTTGATCCTGTTGATCTACTTCGGCGTCTGGCTGAGAGGCAAAAATCGTCCGCTCGTCATTGTGTTGACCTTTGTATTTGTTGTCCTGTTCGTCTACAAGCAGGTCAATACGATCAATTTTTTGTCGAAGGGCGGGCTCGGGTACGCTTCCTTCCAATGGTACGATTCAAAGGCCATGGCCTACCTGCGTAAGCTTCCACCCGATATTCACATTTATACCGATGAGCCCGGTGCAGTTTATCTGTACACAGGTCGCGGCAATTATGTCCTGCCGGACCGCTACGATTCGGCGACCGCGCTGCCCCGCGCCGGATTCGAAGAAAATGTTCAGCATATGAAAGACGAGATCATCGAAGGAAAAGCCGTGCTGGCGCTGTTCCAGGGCGGCGAGGTCAACAATGAAGATGCGGCGCGCTTCAGCGAAGGACTCTATCTTGCTCATAAATCATCCGGTGATGAGATCTACACCGCACAACCATAGAGGCAACCATGACGATCCAGGAAAAATTTGATCTAACCGGCCGGGTGGCCGTTGTGACCGGAGGTGTGGGACTGCTGGGCGCGGAGTTCTGCCGGACCCTGGCCGAGGCCGGCGCGGCAGTGGTCGTGGTGGACCTGAACGCATCTGCTTCGCAAGCCGTGGCCGATTCGCTCACGAAAGGCGGATTCAAAGCCCTGGCCGCGCCCACCGACATCACCCAACCCGAGGCCGTTCACGCGCTCGTGGAACAGACTCTAGCGACCTTTGGCAGGCTCGATATTCTGGTAAACAGCGCCGCGCTCGATCCCAAGTTCGACCCGGATGCCGTCAACAAGGGCATCACTCCTGGCGCGTTCGAGGATTACCCGCTTGACCTGTGGAACTCTGCCTTGAATGTAAACCTGACCGGAATGTTCCTGATGACTCAGGCCTGCGTCAAGCCGATGATCGCCCAGGGGAAAAAGGGCAGCATCATCAACATCTGCTCGACCTATGGATTGAACGGTCCCGACCAGCGCATTTACGTCAAGGAAGGCAAACGCGTTGCCTTCAAGCCAGTCTATTACACGGTAACCAAGGCCGGTGTGATGGGCTTCACCAAGTATCTGGCCGCCTATTATGCCGATACGGAGATCCGCGTCAATGCGCTCACGCCCGGTGGTGTATTCAACAATCATGAAGAATATTTCGTGAACAACTATTCCGCCAAAACCATCCTGGGCCGCATGGCGCGCAAGGATGAAATGAACGGCGCCCTCTTGTTCCTGGCCTCGGATGCATCTTCCTATATGACAGGAAACAATGTCGTCGTGGATGGCGGCTGGACGGCATGGTAGGAAAGCGATATTTGATAATTCGATATTCGATCAGCGAATACTCGAATATCGGAATTGAACGATGACAGAAATTCTCGCCCTCATCCCGGCCCGCGGCGGCTCCAAGGGAATCCCGCGCAAGAACATCCGCAATTTTGCAGGATATCCGCTCATTGCGTGGAGCATTGCCGCGGCCAGGCAATCAGAGCTTGTGACACGTGTGATCGTCTCCACCGATGATGCAGAGATCGCATCCGTGGCGCGCGAGGGCGGGGCCGAGACTCCCTTCCTGCGTCCCGCGGAGCTCGCCCAGGACCAGACGACCGACCTGCCGGTCTTCGAGCATGCCCTGCAGTGGCTGGAGGAAAATGAAGGATACCGGCCTGAGATCGTCGTACAGCTGCGCCCCACTTCTCCCATCCGCCCGAAGGGGATGATCGACAATGCCATCCGCCTTCTGCTCGCACATGTAGATGCGGACAGCGTACGCGGCGTGGTTCCGGCGGGACAGAATCCCTTCAAGATGTGGCGATTCAGCGGGGCAGATCAACCTTTGACTCCGCTGCTGGAAGTGCCGGGAATCGCCGAGCCCTACAATGCCCCCCGTCAGATCCTCCCACCGGTCTACTGGCAAACGGGACACATCGATGCCATCCGCGCCTCGACGATCAGAGACAAGAAATCGCTGACCGGAAATGT